>JAGAOW010000066.1 GCA_017889945.1 Muribaculaceae bacterium | reverse complement strand
CATGTGCGGATAATGGCGCGGAGACCCATGTTGGGGTTGGAGTTGAGACGTTTCAGTCCGACGTAGGCCATCACACGGTTTTCGTCGACCATGGGCACGATGTCGGCAGCGATGCTGACGGCGACAAGGTCGAGCATACCGTCGAGCTCGGCAGTTCCGATGCCGTTGCTGATCGAGAACGCCTGCATCAGCTTGAAGCCGACACCACAGCCCGAAAGATGCTGACAGGGGTAGGTCGAGCCTTCGAGCTTCGGGTTGAGAATGGCGACAGCCGGGGGTAACTCGTCATCGGGCACATGGTGGTCGCAGATGATGAAGTCGATGCCGAGCGTTTTGGCATAGGCAATCTCCTCGATGGCTTTGATGCCGCAGTCGAGGATGATAATCAGCTTGACACCCTGCTCGGCGGCGGCGTCGATACTACGGCGCGAAATGCCATAGCCCTCGTCGTAGCGCGTCGGAATATAATAATCAATCTCAGAATAAAAGTTCTGGAGGTAACGGTAGACCAGAGCGACGGCAGTTGTGCCGTCGACATCATAGTCGCCGTAGACCATAATCTTCTCTTTAGCTCCCATCGCACGGTTGATTCGGTCGACCGCCTTGTCCATGTCGGGCATGAGGAAGGGATCGTGCAAATCACGCAGAGAGGGGTGGAAAAATTTTTCCGCCTCATCGAGCGTGGTTATCCCGCGCTGCAGCAACAAATCACAAATTGGTGCGCAATTCGCAAAGCGCCTCGCAAGCTCGTCGTGCCTCTGTTCGTCTGTGTAATGGGATAAATAGTTCCATTTACTTGTCATTTATGTCGTTTTTATATATATCAAGCCAAATAGCGACTACACAGCCGCTTAAGAGGAGTCAGAACAGAGGAGTCAGGCAATCCGTGGAGAGCAAGGACAAATCTGTCCTTCGGATAATGCAAAAATAGCCAAAATTATCTGATAATTTCAGCTATTTAAGTTTATTTATATTTTTGGCGTGAACCAAGCCGACATATCCGGGCGGTCAATTTGAGAGTCGACCGTCGAGATGGACATCCATCTGCGGGAAGGGGAAATGTATGCCGGCGTCGGGTAATTCGTTGTAGATACGTTCGTTGACCGAGAAATAGACATTCCAGTAGTCCTGGTTGCGTGTCCACGCACGGACTTTGAGTACCACTGCGCTGTCGCCGAGGTTTTCGACGAAGACATAAGGATTGCCGTCGGTCTTGGTCATCATCTTTCGAGTACGCTCGACCTGAGCATCCTGCCAACCCTGAATTTTCGACTTGACTTTAGAGCGATGGAACATGCGTGAGAGCCATGAGCGGGGTTGGTCGGGAATGTCGTCGGGGATACCGTCGCCGTCAAGGTCAACAGCTTCTGCGGCATGCATCTCGGAGATGCGACGCTCGCGGTCGTCTTCGATAGTTCCTTTAACGACACGGTCGTCGGATTCGAGTATGCCGAGGATGGCTTTGCGCGCGACGTCTATGCTGTCGCCGTATGAAATGCCCACGCTCCAGTCGACGCGGCGATAGTCGGCGCGCGAGTAGTTGTTGACCGAGCCGGTTGACAGGCCGCCGTTGGGTATAATAATCTGCTTATTGTCAGGGGTAGAGATTATGGTGTGGAAAATCTGAATCTCGCGGACCGTACCGGCATAGCCCTGGGCTTCAATGTAGTCGCCGACACGGTAGGGTTTCAGCAAAAGGATGAGAACGCCACCGGCAAAATTCTGCAAAGTTCCGCTCAGCGCCATACCGATTGCGACGCCGGCTGATGCAAAGATGGCGATGAACGATGAAGTCTCTATGCCGAGGATGCCGATAACCGTCACGATAAGAATGAAATAGAGCAACATTCTTATCAGACTGAGGATGAATGTGCTGAGCGACGGGTCGACTTTGCGCCTCAACAATATGCCTGAGGTCACGCGATAGAGTTTGTTGATGACATATCGTCCGATATAGAACACCAGCAAGGCAATCGCAAGGTTGATGGCAAACGAGACAAGCCCGCTGACCATGCGGTCGAGCAGTTCGTCAAAAGGCAGAGTCTTCAACATCTGCAGTTCCTCTTTTGCGTTGGGAATGGAATCGGGCAAAGTCGTCGCAGAGGCGGGATCCGGGAAAATAAGCATAGTTATGTCAATTGTCAGTCTTTATTAAAACAGATGCGACATCGGCAAACCAGTCGAGCTGCCAATAGTTGCTGCGATTTGCATCGGCATCGCTTTTCATTATAAAAGTTGAAAGACCGGAATGTTCATTTATGTCGAGAGTGCCCCATATGCGATCCGTGGCGAGTTCAAGTTCGACAACGTCGTCGAGAGCGGCGTCGAATTCGGCAATGAGTTCATTGTCAGATGACAGCGCGTGGACATATGAGCCGAAATCAAAATAATAGCAGACCGATGAATCGGTGTACTTCTGAGGTACATAGCCGGCCGGGATGCCAGTGGAGTTGCGCATATAGACGGCGCGTGTGGCTTTGGCAAGGCGCTCCATGCCTGCAGTGTTGAGCACCGCGACGGTACACATGCGGTAACGGTAGTCGGGTTGCGCCTGATAGTAGTCGAAAGTGTTGCGCGCAGCCTCGGCAAGCTCGGGCTCAGGAGTGAAGAAATGCTTGACGTTTAACTCGTAAGGCATTCCGAGCGCCAGAACTTCGGTCGGATAGGCAACGATGCGCGGCACGGCATTGCGCAGCTGATAGACGACCTCGACAGACGACATATAGCAGCAGTCCATGTAGAGGAAGCTGAAACCGCGTCCGGCAATGGTGCGGGCGAGTGTCGTGACATTCATTTTGCGACGGCCGTTGAGTTCGCTGCCATAAGAGTAGCTCTGCACCGGGGTCTCTTCTTCGTTTATACCATCCTGAATCCAACCTGTGCCATGACCCCAAAGTATGAGTCCGTAGTCGGCTGCGGGAGCGAAACGCTTCATGTCATCGAAAACTTCGCTCATGCGTTTTGACGACTGCGGCACATCGGTGGAATCATAAATCTTGAGTGTGTCGACTCCTCGGGGGGTAATCTCGACGAGGACATTGTCGCCAATGGTCGGCGAGTGGAAAATGATAAGACGTCCGTCGGCAAGGTCGCCTGCCGCAGCAGCCTGTTTCATCTCCTCGATATCCTGCATGTCGTAGTCGCGGGGCTCTTCAGCTCCAAGTCCGTTGCTTGCCGCAAGCATATACACGAGAACTGTACGGGATGCCTCGACGGGTTCGGGAGGCAGAGGGTCGTCGTGATCGCTGCATGAAGCGAGGAATGCGAGGCATAAGCTTATGGAGACAAGCACCTTAAGCCTCTGCAAGTATTTATCGAAAATAATCATATCAATCTATAGTTCGGTTTATTATTACAAAGTTAATAATTTTCAGCGAGATATGAAAAAAGTCTTATAGAGCGAGGGGGTATCAGACGAGTCAGACACACAAGTGTCCGGTTAAATTTTTAACAATGGCGTCTAAGTTTTTATCTCATAGTTATTAAGAGGCAATGTACTTACTCGGAGGATTTAGAAACTAATTTTTTGGGGCTTTCGTGAGGAAAGAGCAAAATGTAATAAATTCGTTTAGGCAGATTAATATGTATGCTTGGCAGTAGTGATATTTTGCTATCGATTGACCCTAAAATTGACTGTCAGCAAATTGTTAATTTTTTAACCGGACAGCTGTGTGTCCGACCCGTCTGACTCGTCCGATTAGTCCGAGACCCCCCCCTCGCTCTATGCGACTTTCGACCACATTCGCGTTTTAATCAGTTTGTTAAATAAATATAATTGTAATATTTTCCGTATTATTTTGTGGCCGTTTTGTCACTTTTTCGTAGCTTTGCACTCGAAAAACAAGTGTGAATATGAACAGACCTTTAGTGTTCTCGTTGGCAGCCGTTTTGGTGTGCCTGTCGGTTTGCAGCTGTAAAGGCTCCGCAGGCAAGACTAATGACTCGCCAACTGAAAGCAAGACTAAACTTTTAGGCGAATTCAACGCTGACAGCGCCTATGCCTATGTCGCCCGTCAGGTTGCCTTCGGACCGCGTGTGCCCGGCACTCCGGCTCACGAGCAATGCGGCGCATATCTGGCCGAAAAGCTGCGGAGTTTCGGTGCGGATACTGTCATCGAGCAACGCGCCACTGTCACTGCTTTCAACGGAGACGTTCTGCCCATAAACAATATTTTTGCAAGTTTCAACTCGCAGGCGACCAACACCGTCCTGCTTGTCGCCCATTGGGACACACGCCCTTGGGCTAATATGGAAGCCTCGATTACCGACCGCACCAAACCTATTCTCGGCGCTAACGACGGCGCCAGCGGCGTCGGCGTTCTGCTCGAAATCGCCCGCAATCTGGGCATTAAAAAACCTGACTGTGGCGTCGACATTCTTCTTGTCGATGCAGAGGACTACGGCAGCAGCGACGGGTTTACCAATAACGACCGCAGCTGGTGTCCCGGTTTGCAGTATTGGGTCAAGAATATGCCTTACTCCAGTGTGAACCGCCCGTCCTACGGCATTCTGCTTGATATGGTCGGTGGCATAGATGCGAAATTCCATCGAGAGCATTTCTCACATAACAACGCAAAAATGCCGACCGTCAAAGTCTGGGGCGAAGCAAGCGTGCTCGGCTATGACGGTGTATTTATTAATAAAGTAGGCGGCGCAGTCGTCGACGACCATGTGTTCATTACCGAAGCCGGTATTCCGACAACCGATATTATCGAAAATATCAACGACGTGACCGGAACTTTCCCTGCCACTTGGCACACGCTCGACGACAACATGAACAACATCAGCAAATCTTCGCTCGATGCTGTCGGCAAGACCGTCCTTAATGTCATTTACAAGGAAAAAGCTTTATGAAAACCATAGAACAGTGCCAGCAGGAACTTGTCGACGAATTCAGTGACATCGACGACTGGATGGATCGTTATAGCTATATTATCGACCTTGGCAATTCGCTGCCTGAAATTGACGATTCTAAGAAAACCCCTTCAAACCTTATCGAAGGTTGTCAGAGCCGCGTGTGGCTTGATGCCTCGCTTGATGAGGAAGGCCGCGTGCATTTCACGGCCGACAGCGACGCGATTATTGTCAAAGGCATCATTTCTTTGCTTATTAGTGTTCTCAACGGACACACTCCCGACGAGATACTCAATGCCGACCTGCATTTCATCAATGATATAGGTCTCGGCGAACACCTTTCGCCGACGCGCAGCAACGGACTCGTCGCCATGGTCAAGCAGATGAAAATGTATGCTCTCGCATTCAAGAGCAAACTTGAAAGTCAGTCATGACTCTAAAATAATCATAGACGGCTTGCTTTTGTTGCAAGCCGTTTTTTATTGTAAAATAAAAAAAAACAGTAACTTAGCGCCGCAAACCAAATTCTGTAACTTATAAATTCATCTCAGTCATGAAAACATTGTTCAGCTATCTGTTTTTCGCGGCAGTAGCGTTGGGAACTTCTCACGTTTCAAATGCCGAAACTAAATCTATTGATTTTCCCTATTTTAAAGCAAATAATAGCCGGGCTCTGGAAATACGTCGGGTTGAATCCGGTGCGGATACAACTTATGTGTTCGCCGACATTTATTCAAGGCCGGATGTGTGGGCAAGTATAGGCGGCACATCGTATATAAAGGGCGATAAGAGCGGAAAGATATGTCGGCTTATCGGCATCGATGGCATGGAGCCGGACACGGAAGTATATCCGGGAGATGACTGGCACATACCGTTTGTAATGAAGTTCGAGGCTCTTGATGACGGTGATACAGGGTTTGACTATATCGAGAACGATGCCCCGGGGTCATTTAAAATCACAGGCGTGAGTCTTGACGATGCTCTGAGTTCGGGTAGCGTGACATGCCGGCTTGAGGGAACGGTCAGCAATCCGGCGTTCACTCGTCTTATCCTGTCAGAGTTTGATGTGGATTTCCGCACCGGACAGACTTACAGCATTCCGGTCGACAGCGGCCTGTTTGTCTACGATTTCCATTGTGAGCCCGACATGATGTATTCGCTCGTTCCGTTTAATGAATATATGAGCGGCGCATGGACACAGTGTTACTTTTTTACATGTGACGGAACGGTGCGCTTTGATATTCAGGATGAAGAACGAATAGTGACAAGTGAAACCGAAGAGCAGAAGCAAGCCGATGGATATAAGGAATTTATGATGCAGTGGCAGGATGAGCATTTGCGCGACTATAACGAGATGCTTCAGAATATGAAAAGAGAAGAATTCTATACGCCCGCCTACGGCATCATGATTGAGAAAATCAGAAATGCAGAGGGTAAGGAGCGCATTGCTCTTCAGCGCAATTTCAACTCTGCGGATTATCTTACGGAGAAAGGTAAGGCTGTGAAAGCTATGGGCGACAGTCTGATGTCTGCATTCCATACTGAATGTGTGGCTTATCTCTCACAGCATCCTTCGCTCTTCGGCCTGAAATATGTGCTGGACGAATTGCAGTATTCTAAATACGAGGACGAGGTGCTGGACGTCATTGATCTTTATGAAAAGAATTTGAAAAACTATCGTCCGGAGCATCCGTATCATGAAAAGGTCAGCACGGCTGTCGCAGCATACAGATTGAAACCGGGCAAGAAATACATTGACTATGAACTGTCTGACGGTAAAGGTGGCAAAGTAAAGATATCGGATTTGATTGGCGGCCATCTGACTCTGATTGATTTGTGGGCTTCATGGTGCGGACCGTGCCGTGTAAACTCGAAATCTATTATTCCTGTTTACGAGAAATATAAGGACAGAGGATTCAAGGTCATAGGCATCGCCCGTGAGGCGCAAGCCGAAAACATGCAGGCGGCAATAGAACAGGACGGTTATCCGTGGCCGAATTATCTTGAACTCAATGATGAAAATCAGATATGGAGTCTTAACGGGCTGGGCAATGCCGGCGGCGGAACGTTTCTTATCGACGGCGACGGTACTGTGATTATGGTAAATCCGACCGCAGAAGATATTGTCATAGTCTTAGAAACAGAACTGAATAAAAAGTAAAGGCGGTTAGTCAGGCAGATGAAAATGTATGCCATGGCCTTCAGCGCCGCCTCTGATGTAAACAAAGGGTAAATTAAGGCAAAAGTGCTTTTGCGTTTTGTGATTTTTTAGTACCTTAGCGCGTCGAATTATCAACGCTCTAAGATTGTGCGTTTTGTTCGGCGGTCAATTTTTATAGCTATCTCAAAATCACGCTTTATGTTCAAAAACCAACCCAAAGGATTGTATGTGCTCGCGCTTGCCAACACAGGCGAGCGTTTCGGCTACTACACCATGCTTGCAATCCTGCTGCTGTTCCTACAGGCTAAATTTGCGCTCCCAACTGCGACCGCAGGCCTGATTTATTCGACATTCCTGGCTCTCGTTTATTTTATGCCCATGGTAGGCGGTGCGATTGCCGATAAGTGGAACTTCCAGAAGACTGTTACATTGGGTATTGTTGTGATGTTCCTTGGCTATTTGGTCATGGCCATTCCCACATCGATGCCCGAAGGCTCGGCCTTTGCTTCGCCGGCTTTCTATATTATGCTTTTGGCGCTGTTGCTGATTTCTTGCGGCACGGGCCTTTTCAAAGGCAATCTCCAGGTTATGGTCGGAGACCTCTACAACGATCCCCGTTACAGCAGCAAACGCGATGTCGCATTCTCCCTGTTCTACATGGCAATCAATATCGGCGCTATGTTTGCTCCTTCTGTTACCGAGGCTCTATGCAAATTGGCGCTGTCGGCTCAGGACTTGGTTTATAATCCCGCTATTCCCGGTTTGTGTAATAAATTCATCGCCGGCGATGAAATCGAACCTGACAAACTCGCCATCCTGACAGAGTTTGCTAAATCTCCGGCCGATCTGATGGCTTGGTGCAAGACTTATATGGCGACGATTTCGACCGGCTACAGCTATGCCTTCGCTGTGGCTTGCGGCTCGATGGTTCTGTCATTCCTTATTTACAAAATCGGCAAACGCACCTACGCTTCCGTTTCCGACAACAAGACGGCAACGGTTGCAGCCGGTGGCGCTCCTGTCAAAGAACTCACGAAAGAGCAGACTAAGAGCCGTATCACAGCTCTGCTGCTTGTCTTCACTGTCGTGATTTTCTTCTGGATGGTATTCCATCAGAATGGTCTGACTCTTACAAAATTCGCTGAGGCTTTCACTACCTCTGAGTGCTTCGGATGGACGCGTATCGCGTTCAACGTTTGGGCGCTTGCGACTATTGTCATTGGCGTCTATGCGACTTTCAACCTCATTCAGAGCAAAGGCAAAACCTCACGTCTCATCTCAGCCGTCGTGCTTCTTGCCGCTTTGGCAGGCCTGTATTTCTTCTATGACACTACGCCCGACCCTGTTACCGGTCTTCAACCTCAGATTTTCCAGCAGTTCAATCCCTTCTATGTCGTAGCGCTAACTCCGTTCTCGGTTGCGCTCTTCTCCTGGTTGGCTAAAAAGCAGAAAGACCCTTCCGCTCCCCGAAAAATCGGCTATGGCATGCTTGTCGCTGGTCTTGGCTTCGGCGTCATGGCTATCGGTTCGATTGGTCTCGGCATCGCTCCCGCCGAAGGTCAGGCTTCCACTCTCGTAAGCCCCAATTGGCTGATGGGTACTTATCTCGTCCTGACATTTGCCGAACTCCTCCTTTCGCCCATGGGCATATCTTTCGTCTCCAAGGTAGCTCCTCCCAAATATAAAGGTGCTATGATGGGATGCTGGTTCGGCGCTACCGCTATCGGCAACTTCCTTACAGCTATACCCGCAATGCTCTGGGACAAGATCGACGTTGCTTTGCTGTGGACCATTCTCATTGGTCTCTGTCTGTTGTCTGCCGCATTCATCTTCTCGATCATGAAGAAACTCGAGGCGGCTACTTCCGACACCGAGCCGCAACCCGAGCCCGATGTGCTCGAGAATGTCGAGGACGACGTTCTCTGAATTCTTTCGGGGACGCACTCTGCTTAAGCATGGTGCGTCCTCTCTAATTTTATATGATTTATGACATCAGCGCTTTCCAATAGTGATACAGTTGTTATAATTCCGATGTACAATGAGTGTGAGAACGCTGCGGCGATTATCGACGCCGTTCTTGCTCTGCCGCACCGGTTCGATGTCCTTGTGATTGACGATAATTCGCCCGACGGCACGGCTGCAATCGTCAAGGACAAAATTGCTGCCTACCCCGGCCGCGTACACATCATCGAACGCTCGGGCAAACTCGGTCTCGGCACTGCCTATATAGCCGGTTTCAAATGGGCTCTCAAGCAGGGCTATCAGTACATCTGCGAGATGGATGCTGATTTCTCTCATAACCCCGATGACCTGATGCGTCTTTACGAGGCCACGGCCAAAGACGGGGCCGATGTCGCTATCGGTTCGCGCTATGTGACAGGCGTCAATGTCGTCAACTGGCCCATCGGACGCGTGCTGATATCCTATTTCGCCTCCAAGTATGTCCGCATCGTGACAGGCATGAAGATTAGCGATACAACGGCCGGCTTCGTATGCTATCGCCGCAAGGTGCTTGAGACTATGGATTTGGACGCTGTCAAATTCAAGGGCTACGCCTTCCAGATAGAGATGAAGTTTACCGCCTACAAATACGGCTTTAAGGTCGTCGAAGTGCCCATTATTTTTGTCAACCGAGTGCTCGGTGTGAGCAAGATGAACGGCGGCATCTTTGGCGAAGCTGTCTTTGGCGTCATCCGTCTGAAGTGGAACAGCCTCTTCAAGAACTACAAAAGATGACGGACACTCTGGTCTATAACGCCGATGTGGTCTCGCCCGATGGCGTCCGTCGCGGCTATGTCGCTGTTGACGCCGACGGTTTCATATCCCGTGTCGCTGCAGGCGACCCCGAGCCGCAGCTGATAGCTTCGGCCCGCTGTGCTGTTGATGCAGGCGGAGCATTGCTTATGCCTGGCGCTATAGACTGCCATGTCCATTTCCGTGAACCCGGCCTGACCCGCAAGGCGACGATTGCATCTGAGAGTCGCGCGGCTGTCGCCGGCGGCGTCACATCCTTTATCGACATGCCCAACACCGTGCCGCAGACTGTGAGCCGTGCGGCCGTGGAAGATAAGATGAATATTGCCCGTGCAGGCAGTGTCGCCAACTACGCCTTTTTCATCGGCGCGACCAACGACAATTTCAACGAGCTTATGTCAGCCGATTACAGCCGTGTGGCGGGCATAAAATTGTTTATGGGTTCTTCGACCGGCAACATGCTTGTCGACTCTTCGTCGGCGCTCGAACGTCTGTTTGAGGCCGCTCCGGCCATCATCTCGGTTCACGCCGAAGATGAGGCGACGATTCGCGCCGCGCGTGCCGAAATTGAAGCTGAATATGGTCAGGATGCTCCTGTCGCTCTGCATACAAGACTCAGACCTGCCGAGGCTTGCTATCGCGCTTCGAAACGCGCCGTCGAGCTTGCACGCCGTTATGGCACACGTCTGCATATCGCTCATCTGACTACGGCCATGGAATTGGACTTGCTCGACCGTGACTGTCAGCTTGAAGACAAACTCATTACCTCGGAAGTTTCTCCCCACCATCTGTTGTGGACGGCCGACGACTATGGTCGCCTCGGCGCACGCATAAAGATGAACCCCTCGGTCAAGAGTGCGGCCGACCGCGAAGCCTTGCGCCGCGCTGTCGCCGACGGTCTTGTCGACCTCGTTGCCACTGACCATGCCCCGCATCTGCTCTCCGAGAAGCAAGGCACGCTCTTCAATGCTGTCAGTGGCGCTCCTATGGTGCAGTTCTCGCTGCCGACCATGCTTGAGCTCTTTGCTCCCGACAGGGTCGCAGCGGTTATGGCCGACAATCCCGCGCGCCTCTTCCGCATAGACCGCCGGGGACGTCTCGCTCCGGGCTATTATGCCGATATGGTGCTTGTCGACAGAGTCGCCGACGGATACACTGTCTCTGACTCCGATGTGCTCAGCCTTTGCGGCTGGACACCGATTGACGGCATGACTCTGCACCACCGTGTGCGCTCGGTCTGGGTCAATGGAAAACTTGCCTGCGCTGAGGGTGTTATTCTAAATGAGCAGCGAGGCATGCCGCTGGCTTTTGCAAACAAAAAATGAAAGGCATTTCAAAACACTATACCGGGCTTAGCTCCGCCGAAGTGCGCGAATCGCGCAGCCGATATGGCGAGAATATACTCACACCTCCGCCCCGTCCGTCGCTTTGGCGAAAGTTCCTGAGCTATTTCCGCGACCCGCTGATCAAAATTTTGCTTGTGGCTTTGCTGCTCTCTGTCGGCATCGCCTTCTACGAGTACTTTGACGGAGTCAAGGACGGAGCTGTGTTCCTCGAACCTCTCGGCATCTTCTTCGCCGTGGTGCTTGCCACAATGATAGGTTTCTGGCTTGAGGTTAATGCCGACCGCAAGTTCGAAATCCTCAACAAGGTCAACGATGACCTTTTGGTCAAGGTGGTCCGCAACGGTGGCGTGACTCAGATACCTCGCCGCGAGGTTGTCGTCGGCGACTGCATAATTATTGAAACAGGCGACGAGATAGTCGCCGATGGAAAAATATTGGAGTCTGTCGGTCTGAGAGTCAACGAGAGTTCGCTGACCGGCGAGCCGCAGGTAAGCAAGTCGCATCTGCCCGAAGATAATGACCCCGACGCGACATATCCGACCGATATGGCTCTTAAAGGTACGACGGTCGTCGAAGGCAGCGGAGTGATGTCCGTAACGGCTGTCGGCGATGCCACTGAGTACGGCAAGGTCTATGAGGCAGCGCAGATTGACACCGGTGTCAAAACGCCCTTGAGCCTTCAGCTCGAACGTCTCGGCAAACTGATTTCGTCTGTCAGCTATATCATCGGCGCTCTTATTGTGATAGGGCGCTCCGTGATATTCAATTGGGCCGACGCAACGTCGATCGAGGCTATCGATTATGCGCTGACGACCGTCATGCTCGCTATCACTCTGCTTGTGGTCTCCGTACCCGAGGGACTGCCGATGAGCGTGACCCTGAGTCTGGCGCTCAGCATGAGGCGTATGCTCGCCTCCAATAATCTTGTGCGCAAGCTCCATGCCTGTGAGACTATGGGCGCGACGACTGTTATATGCACCGACAAGACAGGCACACTGACCATGAACCGCATGCGCGTCGCCACAACCGATTTTGCGAATCTCGGCGAAAGTCAGAAACTCGGCGACGACTCGCGGGCGGCACTTATCGCAGAGGGTATCGCCACCAACAGTTCTGCCTTTTTGCAATACGATGACAACGGTGTTCCGTCGCCCGTAGGCAATCCGACTGAGGGAGCATTGCTCTTGTGGCTTTATGACAATGGTGTCGATTATTTGAAGATAAGAGAAACTGTGGCTGTTGTCGGACAGCTTTCGTTCTCCACCCAGCGCAAATACATGGCTACGGTTGTCGACTCGCCCGTCACGGGACGACGTATGGTTTATGTTAAAGGCGCACCCGAAATAATTCTCGCCGCATGCCGGACAGTCGAGCAGCCGCTGACGCGTGAAGGCATTTTCGCAACTCTTTCCGACTATCAGTCGCGGGCCATGCGCACGCTCGGCTTTGCCTTCGCTTATGTGCCCGACGAAATGACTGAGCCTATCGTCGACGACGGTATCAATCCTGAGCTCGAACTGAATTTTATGGGCGTGTGTGCTATCTCTGATCCTATCCGTGAGGAAGTCCCTGCGGCGATTGCCAACACACGCTCGGCGGGCATAGACGTCAAGGTCGTAACAGGCGACACCCCAGGCACGGCATGTGAGATAGCGCGTCAGATCGGTCTGTGGACTGACAGTGACGGCGACGCAGAGCGCATATCCGGCCCTGAGTGGGCGGCGCTGACCGACGAGGAGGCTACACGCCGAGCGCAGAAGATAAAAATCATGTCGCGCGCCCGCCCAACCGACAAATCCAGACTGGTCAGCATCTTGCAGAAGCAGGGTGCTGTGGTGGCCGTGACCGGCGACGGCACAAACGATGCACCTGCACTCAACGCCGCGCAGGTAGGTCTTTCGATGGGCGACGGCACTGCTGTGGCAAAAGAGGCTTCCGACATCACTATTATGGACAATTCGTTTGCCTCTATCACTAAGGCTGTGATGTGGGGACGTTCGCTATATCAGAACATACAGCGTTTTATCCTCTTCCAGCTAACAGTCAATCTTGTGGCGTGTGTGATAGTCGTCATCGGAGCGTTTACCGGCACTGAATCGCCTTTGACTGTCACTCAGATGCTGTGGGTAAATCTGATTATGGATACCTTTGCGGCCTTGGCGCTCGCGTCGCTGCCGCCGAGCGAAGAAGTGATGAAGCAAAAGCCCCGCCGACCTGACGATTTTATCATTACCCGCGGCATGTATGCGCGCATCGTCGGCTTCGGATTGCTGTTTACGGTAGTGTTTTACGGCATGCTTCAGTATCTGAAGCTTAACCCTATCGACAGCCTGTCTGATTTCAGCCTGTGCGGCTATGTCAGGGCAATTGCGATGAAGCCCGGCGGCAACGCATTGACCACCTACGACCTGACAATGTTCTTCACGCTGTTTGTCTTCCTGCAGTTCTGGAATCTCTTCAACGCGCGTTCGTTCGGCAGCAGTCATAGTGCCTTGTTCGATATGCCTCATAGCAAAGTCTTCTTCATGACGGCAGCCGTAATATTCATCGGTCAGATTGCAATCGTCTATTTAGGCGGAACGATGTTTAACGTTTGCCCGATTTCAATCAGCGACATGCTCATAATCATAGCGATAAGCTCGCCCGTCATGCTCGTGCCGACTATATGTGCGTTATTTAGGCGTCTTCTGAAGAGGTAATCTTTCGGTCTTTCCGGCTTGTTGTTGTCAAATTGCTTGCTGTGTGATATTGAGATGGAAAAATATCATACATAGAAGTGTATCGCAAGAAAATTGTAGTTAAAAAACTGTTAATCAGGGTTGGGTAGTTAAAATTTGTTTATACATTTGCGACGTCATGTCTATTCAAAATATGTTTCAAGGTTTGATTCATCACTTTGATTTGGGGTGTGGAAAAGGCGCCCCAGCGTTAATAAATATTGGGGAACGGGGTCTTAAATTTGTTTAACTTTGCGGGGCAATTTTAATGCCCAAGTAGAGTCTAATTTTGTGGCTGAAAGTTATAGTGACATTCCTTGTAATTGTTTAATTCTATTGAAATATGTCGTTTCTAATTGCTGTTTTTTGTGTGTTCGGTTGGTTCGTTAAGGCCCTTAAAGAAGGTGCAAATATAAAGTAGTCACGAGCAAATATCGAATAATCAGTTCGCGGATTTCGTATTTTTCGTGATATAATTGGTTTAGTGGACAAATTTGTGCTATTTTTGTGAAAAATTATCGTGTTTTGACAAATTGAAGTCAGTTTAAAATCAGTTCAATAAATCAATACTTACAATGAAATTAACAAGTGCAATCATGTCTTTGGCTCTGGCGCTGACAGTGGCGTCGTGCTCAACGACACCCAAGTCGACGCAGGTCAGATGGGAAACATTGGGCAATGAGTCGGATGAATCAGGCAATTATTACATCGAACGTATGACAGTCAGCGGCGACCTTGACATCGACCGATTGGCTTTCAATCAGTTTGCCCGTAGAATGCAAACTCTCAATCCGGCAGATACGCTCGTGGAGATTATGCCCGGTTACTATTGCATAGCTTCGCCGCGTTTCCGTTCGGCCGAGAACGACACAGTCGTAGTCGATATTCGCGTCTACGATCATCTGCGCTCAATCTGCTATGCCCCGGACGGTTTCCATACAGTCAAGGCTGACGGTAGTACAGCTCCGGCCGTCGTCGAGTTCGCATCAATGACAAGTTCGCCGTCGCTTTATTCAACAGCCGAACTTGACCGTATGCCAAAAGCCGGAGAGATATACGATTTCAACGAATCGCTCAAGGCTGAAACGCCCGGCGACTATGAGGCAATCCCGTCGTTTAAAAAGGTAACTATGCTGGACGGCGAGTCGGATGTCGCAGCGCTTCAGATAGTCGAAAGCCCGCTTCCGGCCGAAAACGGCGAAAAATACCGCATTACGGTCAAGGACAACACCGTGACCGTAGAGGCTGCACCCGCCTTTATGAAGAATGCCCGTCAACGCGCTGAGAATCTTGTAGCCGGTTTCAAGGGCGACAAGGTTGCCAACGCACTCGTAGAGGATGAACCCGATTTCCGCTACCGCGCAGTGATGATTGACATTTCGCGCAACTATCAGACTCCGGCCGAGATGCGCCGAGTGCTCGACATGCTTGCCCGTTACGGCTTCAACCATCTGCATTTTCACTTCAGCGACGATGACGCATGGCGTCTCGATATCCCCGGGCTGCCCGAACTCGTCGAGGTTGGTGCTCGTCGCGGATATACGTTTGACGACGCTGAATTCATAGCTCAAATCCACGCCGGCGACGGCAATCCGAACTCAACAGTCGGAACTGCCAACGGCTACTTCACACAGGACGATTTCATCGACATGCTGCGCTACGCCGACAGCCTCGGCATAAAAGTTCTGCCCGAGGTCGAATCTCCCGGCCATGCCCGTGCAGCCATCAAGGCAATGGAGAAGCGCTACCGCACAACAGGCGACGCGTCGATGCGCCTGATAGAGGACGGCGACAGCTCGGTCTACACTTCCGCGCAGTCGTTCCACGACAATGTTATGAACCCCGCGCTTGAGTCGACATATGCCTTCCTCGAAAAAGTATATGACGGCATCATCGACATGTATGAACGCGCAGGCGTAGAACTTCCCGCCATCCATATCGGTGGCGACGAAGTGCCTCACGGTTCATGGGGCGGCGCACCTTCGGTCATCAAATATAAAGAAGAAAACGGCATTGCAAACGACCATGACATGCATGCAGTGTTCAACCGCCGAGTGTCTGACTATCTCGCTTCGAAGGGCGTGAAAGTTTCAGGCTGGCAGGAAGTGGTCTGCGGCCGTACGGACGATTACAATAAGGCAGTGTCGTCGAACGCATACTCGGTCAACAGCTGGACTCAGTCGCTGACGACTCCCGATGCACCCTCGCGTCAGGCTCTCGACGGCAACTATCCGCTGATACTCAGCAATGTCAACCGCTTCTATCTCGATATGAACGCAAGCTATCATCCCGACGAACGCGGTCTGACATGGAGCACTCCGGTTGACGAATTTGTGAGCCTCGGCGGTTATCCCGAAGATCTGATTGTTCTCAAACCGGGCGACCGTGAAAAGATTTTCGGTCTTTCGGGTCAGCTTTTCTCTGAGACAGTGCGCAGCGCCGCCGACATGGAAATGCGTCTGTTGCCTAAGATGCTCGGTCTTGCAGAACGCGCGTGGAACAGCACCCCGACATATACAAACGCCGACTTCAACGCAGTCATCGGCGAACGCGAAATTCCCGCGTGGGAGGCTGCCGGTTACAACTACCACATGCGTCAGCCCGGCGTAAAGGTTGAGGATGGCAAGGCGCTGATGAACGCTGCCTACAACGGCAAGGGCGAAATCCGCTATACAGTCGACGGCTCTGAGCCGACAACAAGCTCGGCTCTTTACACCGAGCCGGTTGCTGTGCCCGAAGGCACAACGCAAATCCGCGCCGCTTACTATCTCAACGGCAAGCGCTCAGTGACCACCATTCTTTGGCTCTAAAATCATAATCCGTAAGCGAGCGGAAATAAATCGATAAGAAACAGGCCCTGAAGTCCCGGACTTCAGGGCCTGTTTCGATTCGTCTTTGCCAAGCGCTGCCGCGGATGAGAATATTCCTGAAGATTTCAAATCGAAGTGAAAAACAAGTTAATGAATTGCACCGTAAATCGCTGACTTGCCGATTGGTTTTATTATATTTGCAATCGGAATGTCAACCTTAATGAAAGAAAACGAAAATATACTTGAACCTGTCAATGGAGGAGATAGTTCTCCGTTGCTGCCAATAGAGAGTCTCATCCATGTAATTCGCGGCCAACAGGTAATGCTTGACAGCGACTGGGCCCGCTTG
>JAGAOW010000002.1 GCA_017889945.1 Muribaculaceae bacterium | reverse complement strand
GCTACCAACGCCGGACAGATCAAGACCGGTTCTGCAAGCCGCTCTGACCGTATGGCCAAATACAACCAGCTCCTCCGCATCGAAGAACAGCTCGGCGCTGCTGCTGTCTACGGCTACGGCAAAAAGACCAAAATGCCCCAGGCATAAGCCCTACAGCATCTCACAAACCCACTGATACAGATGGCGTGACCCCTCCCGGCCACGCCATCTCTCTTTTCCGCCCCACCGGCCAACCTTCCAAAGCAAAAAATCAGAGCCGTTTCGACAATCCCAAGATTTTTTTTGTAATTTCGTAATCAAATCCGCGACGGCTCTCCCCGTCCATATCCCAGTCCGCTTCACATTAGAAGTTAACACTTTTTTTAAGAGCCACTCAAGATGAAAAAACCGGTCATTGCCCTCTTAGCCTGCCTCGTAAGTCTCAGCGCATCAGCCCTCGCCAACGCACGCTTCCACAACGAAGCCGCCGACACCACACGGATTACCGAAATCCTCGTCGACGCAGCGTCAAAGCACTTCAAAAGCTCAGGCGAACGCGTCGGCTACATCGCTCGCAAATTTATCGGCACACCCTACGCCGCAGGAACTCTCGAAATCAGCCCCGAACGCGTTACCGTCAACCTCGACAGTCTCGACTGCACCACCTTCTTCGAAAACGTCCTCGCAATGGCATACACCATCGGCGAAGGCCGCACATCCTGGCGCGACTTCATCTACAACCTCGAGCGCATACGCTACCGCAACGGCGAGCTCAACGGCTACGGCTCACGACTCCACTACATCTGCGACTGGTTTGTCGACAACATCCACCGTGGCAACATCGAAGACGCCACACGCCTCTTCCCACGCATCAACTACATCGTCCGCTCCATTGACTTCATGAGCGCCAACCGCGACAAATACCCCACCCTCGCCGACCCCGCCGAACTCGAGCGCATCAAATCAATCGAAATCGGCTACCGAAACCACCGCTTCCCCTACATCAAGACCGGCGACATCAACGGCAAAGACACCCGCGCCGCCCTCCGCGACGGCGATGCAATCGCACTTGTGACCCCCGTCAAAAACCTCGACGTCTCTCACACAGGCTTCGTCGTCATGGTCGACGGCGTACCCCATCTGCTCCACGCATCATCAGCCTCCGGCAAAGTCGAAATATCATCCCTCCCCCTCGCCGACTATCTCAAGCGCAACCGCCTCTTAGGCATCCGCATCGCCCGCCTCAAAGACTAACCCCCACTAACCACTACGACAATAATAGCCATAACAAAGCGGCGGGCCGGGTGGGCTCGCCGCTTTGATTATTTAAGATGTTTATGTCGTAATGGTTTATTTCACGAGGACTTTGGAGACTTTGCCACCGGCGACGCGGATATAGAGGCCGTTTTCTGGATTGGCCACTTCCACACCCTGGAGGTTGTAGTAGACTGCATCAGCGCTCTCGGCGTCGACTGCGATGTCGGCGATGCCCGACAGGTCAGGAAGCTCGATAACGGTCTTGCCTCTGCTGTCGGCTGCGCGCCAGTTGCCTGCGATATAGTCGAGTTCCGAGACGAGCAGCGTATTTTTCGGGAAAGTAATCTTGTTGTCCTTCAGCGTGCCGCCGAGTTTTTTCGACTTGATCTGCTGCATGGTCATCGTATTGTTCCATAGGCCCTGAGCGGCTTTCGACGAAACGCGGGCTTCGCCGACGTTGCCGAAATTAGCTCCGACAGGCGATTCGAGAAGCACAACGGCGTCAGGATCGGTCGTGTCGACAAAGAGATAGTGATTGTGGGCGTGAGCGCCTGTGGCGTTGTAAAGCGGATGAGCTTCGCCGAAAGGATTGACAAGGCGCAGCAGCGTCGGTTTCGCATTGTTTTTCTCAACTTCTACTTCATAGGTTTTCGGAGTCTTGTCGCCGTAGACCGTCGCGAGTATGCCGTCGGTAAATTTGGCTTTGCCTACTGAGCTCCACAGTCCGTCCTCGTCGAGAACCTTGTAGAACTCGGTCGTGTAGACACCCTTGCGATTGTTCTTGTCGTCAAATGTTACGAGCACGGCGGTGTATTTGGTGTTCTCGGTCTCCTTGAGCGCTTTGACGGGTACACCGCAATACTGGATAGTGTAATAGTCGCCGTCGCCGAGATCCTCACGGCAAGGAGTTCCGTTGGCTATGACATCAGCTACGACTTCCTCAGTCACAGGACCGGTCACCCAGTCGAAATAAGCCTGCTCGACATGGCTGCCGAGATCCCACGAGATAGAAATCATGTCGTGACCGGCGCAGTAAGTCGATGCGTGGAAATTATGAATCGTGTAGTCCTTTGCTCCGGGCAGCGCGAGGTCGAAAGCGCCCGAGAGGTTGGAGTCATAGTTGTAATAGCGGTAGTCGCCGATGCTCAGCTGCACTTCGCCGGGCGCGAAACGGATGTGACCGTCTTCAAGTTTGCCCATGTGGCCGAGTTCGGCCTGCTCGGCGAGCGACGAGTAGCCATATTCGTCAATTACGCCGTTATAGTAGCCTTTCGAGAAAATCATAAGCGAAGTGTCGCCATAGTCGTCTCCCTCTTCAGCCATCAGGATATCAGACGTACGGATAAAGACAGCATTGGGGTCCATGGCGTTGATATAGAGATAGTGGTCTCTTGATTCGTCGAGCACATAGGGCGAAAGCTTATTGTAATAGTAAGTACCTTTGCCGTAGGGGTTGACGATACGATAGAAACCTGGGTTCGACTCGCTTTCCTCGACCTTCACTTCATAGGTCTGAGGTTTGCCATTGGAGATATAGGTCTGTACATCTTAGGTGTACTCGCAGATGCCGATTGACTTCCAGTCGGTAACTTTCTTAGGGTTGATGTCGGTCGGTTTCGCGCTTGCCATCATCGTGACGGCACAGGCGCACAAAAAGGCTGTGTAGAGATGCTTCATAAATAGTCTGTATTTTGAATCTGTGAATAGTTTTTTAAGCGGGATATAGAGATTAGCACTTTTGACAATGGCAAAGGTATCAAAATTTCACAAATAATACATATATTTTCCACAAAAATCGTCAACTCATTGGAAAATTTCTTCCAAAACGCCATTTCACAACCAAATCCAACCCATCCAACGACCAACTCAGCCCTCGCCCACTCCCAAATCCAACCGCTCCGTTCCAAATCAAACCCACCCTCTACCCAATCAGCCCTCCCGCCCTAACTCAGCCCCCTCCCTACCAAAATGGCGACGGTGCTTGATGTACATAAACAGAAAATCCCGGAGTGTGTGCTGTGGTGCACACATCCCGGGATTATGTTGGTCAGTGTCTTGCCGTTTCCGGCTCGGAGGCTCGGAGAAATCAGTCTGCGGCCTGAGCGCTTACAGCGGACACTGTTGTGAAGTCGTTGTTATTTAACGAGGACTTTCGAAACCTGACCACCTGCTACACGGATGTAGAGACCGTTTTCGGGGTTAGCGACTTTAACGCCCTGGAGGTTGTAGTAGACTGCGTCTGCGCTATCGGCTGCGATGTCGTCGATACCCGAAACTGTAGCTTTTTCGTAGCTGATTACATAGAGCGACGGAGCGTCATTGTAGAGGTTAACCCAGAATGTAACGTTGTAAGTACCGGCGTCAACGCTTGCAACGCTGTAGTTGTTGCGGAAGTTCAGTGTCACGTCGCCTACAGTGCCTGTGAAGTTTGCGGCTGTAGCGGGAGTAGCTTCAGCAAAGACAACGTTTTTGACAGTTACGACATGGTTGACGATAGCGGGAGTAACATCTGCTGCTTCGACAACTGCCGGAGTAAATGCTACCTTGTCTGATACTTCGGGCAGACCGTTTGCGGGTGTCAGCTGAGGAACGCCGTAGCGTACGCCATATGTAGCTTCCCAACCTGCGGGAAGGACATAACCCTGAGCGAGACCGTTATCTTTGAGATAGATCTGGATGAAGTCGCCTGAGCGGTCGCAAAGGAGGATGTTAGAACCATGGACGAAAGCGACAGTCAGAGGATAGTTGACGATGAATTTGGTTCCGGCTTCGAGGGCGAATGTAGCGTTGATGCTGTTGACTTTCTCGAGTTCGACGGGGGTGTCGCCACCTTCATAGTTGTAAGAGATGATTTTGTTTCCCTGAGCGAGTTCGGGAGTGTTGCCCTGATAGTTGATCAGTTTACCGAATACGACAACTTCTGCGCCTACTTTAATCTGATCTTCAGCAGTGAATTTGTCGCCGTTGAGATAGTAACCGCGGAACACAGTCAGACCTTCGGTTGCGTCGGCTGCATCAGCGATAGTGTAAGTTGCATTGCCGAAGCTTGTGCTGACTTCTGTGATAGCTACGATATAGCCTTTGATATATGCGCCTTCGATGCCGGTTGAAGCGTCGAGCGATGCAGCGAGTTCGAGAGCTTTAGCTACGGTGTAGGGATTAGCCTCGGTGCTTTCGTTGACGGGTACGTTCTTTACAACGATGGTGTAAGAAGCTTTGCCTGCGCGATATGTGTCGTCGCCTGCGAATTCGGCTGTGATGATAGCTTCGCCTTCGTCGCCTGTAAGAGTGACAACGCCTTCGGCGCTAACTTCAGCGACGTTTTCGTCAGATGAAGTGAAAGTAAGGGCGAGGTTGTTGGGGTTGTTGAGCACTGGAGCTTCGAATTTGTCGAGAGCGTTAGCGTTAACCTCAACAGAAGAAGCTGAGTAAGAAATACCTGCGGGTTTCTTGTCGTCGGCTGCTTCAGCATAGTTGATTGTAATTTTTGTCAGTGCCATTACCTGACCGTTTGAAGATGCCTGCTTCGGAATCTCAAACTGAACTTTTACAAATGAACCTGCGGGAGCATTTTCGACTGCGATTGTCATGTCAGAACCGGCAGCAGCAGGAATCAAAGATGTAATATCTGTAGAGGTAGCGCCGGTAAAGGTTGCATTATCAGATACGAAAAGTGTTGCGCTTGTAATCTGGTCTTTCGCAAAACGAGATGAAGCGAAAGTAGCAACGATAGTGTTGATTGCGTATTCCGACGGTTGTGCAGTAGCGAAATAGGGTGTTGTAGCAGCGGTTTTCCAACCTGCTGCAATAAAGTCCCATCCGTTATTGTTGTTGTTGAACGCATTGAATTCCCACATACCGTCTGTGGATTTCCAAGACTTGTTATAAGCACCGACCTTTTCGTAAGCCGTGCTACCCTTCGTGAACTGGATTGTCGTCGGTTCGGCTGCGGATGCGGCAAAAACCACAGCTGCCATTGACAGTAAAGAGAGTAAAAGTTTTTTCATATGAGAAAAAATTAAAGTTAATAATATGATTGATTGTATATTGTCTTATTTTTGGGGGAGGTAGCGGATGAGGAGGATTTCGGTGGGGAAGTGGTCGGAGTATCCGTTGAGGAATGAGCCGGCGGCATAGGTGCGGCGCGGATAACCCTGACGTGTGCCCTCGGTGTCTTTGAGGAAGTCTTTGTTGAGGACATCGGCGCGGTAGAAGTGCCAGCGGTTGTCGGGGCCGTTGGCGAGCGAGCCGGAGATTATGATCTGGTCGAAGAGGTTCCACTGGCTCTTGTAGGCGAGTGTGCCTATGCCTGAGTCGAGTTTGCGCCAGAATGGGTTATAGAACTCGTGAGGGCCGACGCCTTCGGCATCGCGTTTTGCGCCGAGCACTTTGGCGCAGGATTTGTCCATGGGGTCGTCGTTGAGGTCGCCCATGATGATGACGCCGATTTCGGGGTCGACGCGCCAGAGCGAGTCGGCAATCTGCTTGGAGAGAGCGGCAGCGGCCTCGCGGTTTGGCGACGACTGTTCCTGTCCACCGAGACGCGAGGGCCAGTGGTTGACGATGACGGCGATGCGCTCTCCGCCCATGCGACCGACGACACACATCTGGTCGCGAGTGCGGAATTTGATGGTTGTGAGGCGGTGGTTGGTAACGTTTTCGAGTTTAAACATCCTGGGGTTGTAGAGCAGGCCGACATCGACGCCGCGGGCGTCGGGCGAGTCGTGGTGGACGACCTGAAGATTCCAGGGACGCAGTTCGGGCTGAGAGACGAGGTCTTCGAGGACCGAACGATTTTCAATCTCGCTGACGCCTATGATAGCGGGGCCCATCGGAGTGCCGGGCGTGGTAAACTGCGAGATGGCGTAAGCGAGGTTATGGAGTTTGGAGTAGTATTTGCGGGAGTCCCACTGTTTCTGACCGCCGGGCGTGAATTCGAGGTCGCGGCCCTCGGCGTTGTTGGGGATGGTGTCGAAGAGGTTTTCGAGGTTATAGAACGCGATACCGGCCATCTGACGGCGGCGGTCCTGGTTTTGGGCCAAAGCGGCAGAGGCGAGGAAAGCGAGGAAAATGGTTATGAATAGAAGACGTTTCATCATGATGAGTTTAAGTGTCGTAAAGTTACGAAGTATTTGCAAGGTAAGCAAATAAATTTTTCAACGAAATCTGTCCGTGAGAGAAAAAAATCTTTAAACGCGGGCGCTGCAACGCGCCCGCGCACAGTGCAAAATTCGCAACAGCGCCCTGAAAAAATCGCGACAGCGCCCACTGCAAAAATCGCAACAGCAAGCTCAAACCCCTCATTTCGGGCACTCAGGGCCATGTAATCAGACGGCAGACACCAAAATCAAGTGACCAAACCATCGACCACGCCCGCTGCTCCATCAACCGCTTCGCGGAGCAATCATCCACGTCGCAGGACCATCAGCCTCGCTGCAGGGCCATCAAAAAACAGCGCCCCGCTATGCGAGGCATAACGGGGCGGCTGATATGAATTGGCTTAAGCTTATTCAGCTGCGGGAGCTGCGGCAGCGGGTGCTTCAGCGGCAGGAGCTTCAGCAGCGGGAGCTGCTGCTTTCTTGCGCGAGCGGCGTGTTGTCTTGGCTTTAGCTTCTTTTTTGTCTTTGAGCATATTTTCGTTGTAGTCGACAAGCTCGATGAAGCAGGTCTTGGCGTTGTCGCCGAGACGGTTGCCTGTCTTGAGGATGCGGGTGTAACCGCCGGGACGGTTAGCGATCTTTTCAGCTATTTCCTTGAAGAGGACAGTAACGGCTTCTTTGTTCTGGAGGTAGCTGAAAACAAGTCGACGGTTCGACATGTTGTCGTTCTTAGCGCGGTTGATGAGGGGCTCGGCATAGACACGGAGGGCTTTGGCCTTGGCAAGCGTAGTGTGGATACGTTTGTGGAGGATAAGCGAGATGGTCATGTTAGCGAGCAACGCATCGCGGTGAGCTTTGGTGCGGCTAAGGTGGTTGAAGTTTTTATTGTGTCTCATCGTTTATCAGTCTTTATCTAATTTGTATTTTGAAATGTCCATGCCGAAGGAGAGGTTGAGGCTTGTGAGGAGTTCTTCAAGCTCGGTAAGTGATTTTTTACCGAAGTTGCGGAACTTGAGCAGGTCGGTCTTGTTGAAGACGACGAGCTCGGCGAGGGTCTCGACCTCGGCGCTCTTGAGGCAGTTGAGGGCACGAACGGAGAGGTTCATGTCGACAAGCTTCGATTTGAGGAGCTGACGCATCTTGAGAATTTCTTCATCGAATTCTTCGTTGGAGTCGGTCTCGGTGGCTTCGAGTGTAATCTTCTCGTCGGAGAAGAGCATGAAGTGGTAGATGAGTATTTTTGCAGCTTCTTTGAGAGCGTCTTTGGGCAGGATTGAACCGTTGGTTGTAATCTCAATGGTCAGTTTGTCGTAGTCGGTCTTCTGGTCAACGCGGAAGTTTTCGACGGTGTACTTGACGTTCTTGATCGGAGTGTAGGTAGAGTCGATAGCGATTACGTCGACCTCATCGTTGGGATTGACGTTTTCTTCGGCGGGAACCCAACTGCGACCTTTGTTGACAGTCAGAGTGATCGTGAAACTTGCGCCCGGATCCAAATGACAGATAACAAGGTCGGGGTTCATGACCTCGAAACCGCTGAGGGCCTTGCTAATGTCACCGGCTGTGAACTCCCGGACACCTGACACGGTAATAGTCACTTTTTCGAAGTCGGAGTCTTCGACAATCTGTTTGAGATCAACTTTCTTGAGGTTGAGGATGATGTTTGTGACATCTTCCTTAACTCCGGGGATGGTATCGAATTCGTGTTTAACGCCGTCGATTTTGATCGAAGCAATCGCGTAACCTTCGAGTGAAGAGAGGAGGACGCGACGGAGGGCGTTGCCAACGGTGATGCCATAGCCCGGTTCCAAAGGCTTGAACTCAAATTTGCCGTAGAAGTTGTCGGCTTCCAACATGAGGACCTTGTCAGGTTTTTGGAATGCTAATATAGCCATGGATCTGAATGTTTAGAAGTTATTATTTAGAATACAACTCGACGATGAGCTGCTCTCTGATGTTCTCGGGGATATCTTCGCGAGCGGGAACATGGAGGAGTTTTCCGGCCTTGAGGGCTTCGTCCCATTCGAGCCAGGGATATTTGCTGTGGTTGAAACCTGCGAGAGCGTCAGCAATAACTTCGAGAGATTTTGATTTTTCGCGAACACCGACCACGTCGCCGGGGTTGACATGATATGAAGCGATGTTGACAACGACTCCGTTGACAGTGATGTGGCGATGGAGCACAAGCTGACGAGCGGCTGCGCGTGTGGGCGCGATGCCGAGACGATAGACTACGTTGTCGAGGCGGCTTTCGAGAAGCTGAAGGAGGAGTTCGCCGGTAATGCCGGTTGTGGCCGAAGCTTTCTCGAAAAGGTTGCGGAACTGACGTTCGAGGACGCCGTAGGTGTATTTAGCTTTTTGTTTTTCACGGAGCTGAACGCCGTACTCGGAAGTTTTGCGACGACGGTTAGCACCATGCTGACCCGGTGGGAAGTTGCGGCGCTGGAGCACTTTGTCAGCACCGAAAATGGGTTCGCCGAATTTGCGGGCGATTTTGGTCTTTGGACCTGTGTATCTTGCCATTTTAGTTTAAATCAGTTAGTTGTATGAGACTTAGTCGATGCGGGGGCGGGATGAGTCTTTTAGTGCAGCCGCGACCATAGAGAGGTGATAAAAATTATGGTCTATTCACATTTGGCTCACAGCACGGGCTTGACTTTGAGGATGTTGTCTCGATGAAATAGAAAGGTATTAATACTAAAAGCTGAAATCAGAGGAGACTGATTATTAAACTCTTCTTCTCTTGGGAGGACGGCAACCGTTGTGGGGCAGCGGAGTAACGTCAATGATTTCGGTTACTTCAATACCTGCACCATGTACGGTACGGATTGCAGATTCACGACCGTTACCGGGTCCTTTCACATAAGCTTTTACCTTACGGAGGCCGAGGTCATAAGCGACTTTGGCACAGTCCTGCGCTGCCATCTGAGCTGCGTAAGGAGTGTTTTTCTTGGAGCCACGGAAGCCCATTTTACCTGCGCTCGACCAGGAAATAACCTGACCTTCAGAGTTAGCG
>JAGAOW010000065.1 GCA_017889945.1 Muribaculaceae bacterium | reverse complement strand
TTTTGCTACAAATAGGAAGTGGTATTCGTCGCCTTCGGTGGCGTGGATGTCGATCTGAGCGGGGAGATTGCAGCCGGTGTAGACTTCGTCGTACATGTTGAGCGGCGCGTTCTGGCTATAACGCAGATTGTCGGTCGTGTAAGTCAGATAGACACCTTCGGAGATGCGCTCCTCGTCGTTGCAGCCGGTGTAGACGCGCTGGCCTTTTTCGGCGTGGCAGATGGCAGTGCCGGTATCCTGGCAGAATGGAAGCTGGCCTTTGGCAGCGACTTCAGCGTTGCGGAGCATGGTCAGCGCGACGAATTTGTCGTTTTGGCTTGCTTCGGGGTCGTTGAGGATTTTAGCGACCATCGCATTGTGCTCTCTGCGGAGCATGAATGCATTGTCGTGGGTTGCCTGACGTGCGAGCACGGTCAGAGCCTGCGGATCTACCACGAGAAATTCGTGACCGCCCCAGTTTTCGACTTTTACATAATCGGATGTCAGATGATAATACTCGGTCGTGTCCTTGCCGAGCGGGAACATTTCCTGATATTTGAACGGTTTTGTTGCCATAAATATGTTGGTTTGTTAGTTAAGTTCGCTGATGCAAATTTAGCTAAAAACATTATAATGGCAATGTTAAAACCATGTATTTTTCAGTGCGATAATCCGACGAACGGCTTATCGCACTCTGATAGGGCAAGCGGGCGGAAATCAGTCGTTCAGGTCGACGAGATTGAACAGGTCGATGCCTTCGGCTGTCATGTAGTCGACGAGTTCGTAAGGATAGAACGGAATGCTGATTATTCCTTGCGCGAACGATGCGATTTCGTAGGGCTGATAGACAAACATGATTTCTCCGGCAGCCGAGATGTAGAATGTCGAGGGCAAAGCCGTTACGTCGGTCGGACCGATGATGGTCGACAGTTCGTTGGCGCGTTTGGCTATCAGTTCAGGTAACTCTTTCAGACCCTGAGGGCTGAACAGGTCTGACATGGTCAGCACCTTCCCGCTGTCGTTCAGATAGTTGACATACTGCTTTACGGTCATGCCATGGGCCGCATGCAGGCCATAGCTTTGGTTTGTGATGCAATATACCGTAAACATGGCGTCGAGATTGACCACATTGCCGCATACGATTTCAAAACCGTCGGCTGATCTGTCGCTTACACTGTCGGCGCTGATTTCTATTGCTTTATAGCCTGTGTCAGAGGCTGTCGTTTCGAAATATTTGTCGATTATAGCCCGGTGGTCGACGCCGGTTGTGTCGAATGCGAGTTTGAATATGGTGTCCTGAAAGGCTCTGATGTCGTTGTCTCCGATGAGTGTCGGCACAAGCAGCGAAACCGAGTCGTAGAACACGAGATCGTGGTCGGTGTCGAAATCTTTGGCTGACTGGTCAAGACGATATGTGCGGCTTTCCGTCAATTCGGCGAAGCTGATGGTCTTTTTGTCATAGGCCGAATTGTCTTTGCATGAGCTGATTGCTGTCATTGCCGCAATCGACGCGGCCAGAACTGCTATGGATAATGTCTTTTTCATATAATATTCTTTCTGATTTTGATTTATAACATAACCGCGGTCTGAGATGTTCACTGACCGCGGTTATGTTTATGGAGTTGCTTATCTTAGTCTTAGCTTTTGACCTATTTGCAGTTTTGTCGTCGTCTTTATGCCGTTAAGCCGGCAGAGCTTGGAGACTGTCGTTCCGTTGCGAGAGGCTATCTTGCCGAGAGAGTCGCCTTTGCGGACTCTGTAGACCGATGAGCCAGAGCCTTTGGCCGACGACCGGTCGGGAACATATGCTTTGGGCGGATTTTCCAAGCGGTATTTTGCGGCGTACTCCTGATTTGCTTTGGGCGAGAAGTTGCGGGCTTTCTGATAAGTCGACTTATCAAAAGTATAGACATCGGTGTGCGTTGTCTGGTTTGCGAAGTCGAATATTGCACAAGGGTTGATGGCATAGCCCATATAGCGAGTCTCGAAGTGGAGATGCGGGCCGGTCGAGCGGCCTGTGCTGCCTCCTAAGGCGATGGGGTCGCCGGCTTTGACATACTGGTCAGGCTCTACAAGAAATTTCGACAGGTGGCCGTAGACGGTCTCAAGTGAGTTGGGATGGCGCAGAACGACATAGTAGCCGTAGCCGCGACGTTCGAATTTTGTCAGACGCACACGGCCGTCGAATGCAGCACGCACTGTGTCGCCTACGTTGAGCTTCAGGTCGACGCCTTTATGCATGCGTCGCCAGCGGCGGCGATAGCCGTAGGGCGAAGTGATGTAGCCGGGGTGGGGCATTGCATATTTCGATACGTCGATGTCGGCGGTTTGCGGAACGGCCATGCCGGCATAACAATTCACATGTTCACTTTCCCATCCCTCGGTGTAGATGTCGAGTTCGGGTTCTTCTTCCTCGTAGAAAAGACTTTCGAGATATTTGGTGGCGTTGTCGAGCTGTATTGCCGCATTGCTTTGGTTGGCAAGCAAATCGCCGTGCTGTTGCAGATGCTGACCGGGCAGACGTATTTCGGCCGACAGACCGAAAACTCCTGCCGCTAATGCGACTGCGGCTGCTATTGTTCTTGTGATTATCTTATGTTGAGAGAGTTGCATCTATATTTTTGTTTATATAGGCATTGATTATAATTCGTCGGGAGAGTAGAGCGCTGTGAGCGTCAGAGGAGTGTAATCGAATATCTCTTCAGGCTTGAAGAAACGTTTGATTTCGATTTCTGCGTTTTCGTCAGAGTCTGAGGCGTGGACGATGTTTTCCTGTCCGCTCATGCCATAGTCGCCGCGGATTGTTCCCGGTTCGGCTTTGCGGCAGTTGGTTGCGCCGGTCATAGAACGAACGACTGTAACCACGTCTTTGCCTCGCAGACACATCACTATCACAGGAGTTGCCATCATTGATCTTACCAATGACGGGAAGAACGGACGGTCGACCAAGTGAGCATAGTGCTCGCGCAATATATCTTCATTGAGTTGCATCATTTTGATACCGGCGACAATAAGTCCTTTTTTCTGAAAGCGGTCTATCACTTCTCCGATAAGTCCGCGCTGGATAGTTGATGGTTTTAAGATAACGAATGTCTGCTCCATTAGTTAATTTTATTTAATGCTCTGTGCTACTTTCCCAAAGTTAGGATTTTTTTTGCTAAGGCCCAAGAAAACATAAGTTTAAAAAATCTAAACACGCTTGATGCTCCTCTGTATTGTGTTGTGAGCCAATAAAGTAGATTAAAATATGTTTTACAACATGTTTTAATCTTTCATACCTAATTATCTGTTGCCGATTGATCTTCGTTTCGTGAGCCATTCAATAAATGTTAATAAAAAAGCGGCAACCAATCACTTGGCACGCCGCTTTTAAAAGTAAATGTATTTATAATCAGGATAGTTTTATCGCAAGACCATCCTTTTGGCAGAAAATATTATTTTTTAATAAGTTTCATCGTCTTATTATCTAATCTAATCAGGTAGATTCCCTGGCGAAGATTTGAAATGTCGATCTTGTTCGGACCTGCTATGATGTTGTCGCTGATGACAAGTGAGCCGGACAGATTGTAAATTTCTACTCTGCCTTCGCGATTGCTGTTGAGCGTTATTTCCGATATTGCCGGATTTGGGCCGAAGTTCCACCCGCTTTGGCTTGCGATTTCCTCTACACCGGATATTGCGAGAACTGTCACTTCGCATTCGGCTACAATGTCATATGTCTGTGTCACTGAGTTTGTGCCACCGTATACGCTGGCCTTGATAATGGTTTTACCTCCGCCGGTTGCTGTTACAACTCCGTTTTCATCGACAATCGCTACTTCGGGATTGTCGCTTGTCCAACGTATCGGTTGAACGTAACTGTTGGGCGTTACCTTTGCTGAAAGTATTGCAGTTTCTCCTTGCTGCATGTCTATTTTCTCAGGATCTAAGCTGATTTTGTTTGCAAATGTGATAAATTTTACAAGAATTGGAATTTCAAGTCGATAGGCGCCGTCTTCTGTCTCGCATGCTATATATGCTTCGCAGTCAACATTATCGGGAGTCCAAAATATTTTATTGCTTGTGTCTGTTGACTGCCCTTTTTTACCTACTGATATTTGATTGGCATCGCTTGAAGTGTAGCGTATAGATTTGTTTGTGGCGTTGTCAGGTATAACTTTTACTCCTGACAAATTGGTGCCCCAGTTGCCCCATTGGAGGTTGAGTTTGAATATGCGTGGATTAAAACCATCATAAACTATGCCTGTTACAGGAATGAATTCGTCGTTTGGCTTGATTGTGACCTCGCATTTCAGTTCATCCGGCCCACCGTTTTTTGCCGGATTGACTTTTTTGATTGTAAGCATAGTTGTGCCTGCTTTTCTCGGCGCAAGTTCATATGAGCCATCGACCATAGTTATAATTTCTTCATTGTCTGTTTCCCATTTAGCATCTTTTCCGAAATATGTCTCTATGGTTTCTGCGGTCAGAGGCATGACACGTTTGCCAAGCTCGGCAGTTATTTTGAGTTTATCAATATCATTGAGTGAAGTAACTGCGATTTTCTGATCCGGTATTGAACCATACATTCCGGAAGCAACTCCGGCGTTGAAGTTGGGCTCAATGCCATTTGGACCAATGCTACGATGTCCGCCCGGACCGTTGCCGTAACCTTCGGGATAAAGACAGTTGTTTTTGAAAATATGGTAGTCGGTGGCATCTGAAGGTATTTTCATAGACATACGTTGTGCTGCCGCTTCGGCTGCAAACGTATATTGGCCGGTAGCCAACAACGTACCTTTGTCCTTAATTACACCGTCAATCATCAGATGGCATGAACTGTTGTATATGCCTGCCAATTTGCCGGCAACGTGAAAAAGACCGGTAAATTGCATTTCGATTTTGTCGCCCGGAAGTATATAGTTGTCATCGCGTGTTGTTCTTACATCCATTGTAATTGGTTTTGCCGACAGTACTTGATAGTTGGCTTGACCTTGAGCATCCATTGTGCGGATGATGTTGCGCCCGTAAGTCAGAAGTACTGTAACAGATCCGTCATCATTCTTTTTGACGTATTCGTCTGAAAAGGCATTTGGGTAGCTGACTGTGTTTGCTATAGTGTCAACAAGTGGATTCGCCACTGTAACTGTGGTTTCATCGGCAGGTTTGAATGTCAGATAGTGTCCGGACTCTCCCTTCATATAATATAGGATATCGTGTTCGCTATCTATAACTGTGTTAGGCTTGGTAGATAAGCGGATATTGTCTTCAGGCGCGAGCTTGGAATCAGCGCCTACGGTTACAACAAATGTGCCGGTGTTTTCTGCCCAGATCTCGCTCCAGCAGTCGCCGCCCATAGAACTTAAACTTATAGCGTCATATCTTACCTGTACAATTGCTGTTCCTTCGCCTTTGGCTGTAATAAGGCCTTTGTTGTCCACTTCGATTACCGAATTATCAGGCTGAAAATTGGTATTGAGTACCGTATAATTATAATCCGGTTCAATGAAAAAGTTTGCGGTAGAGTTGTTTGTCAGTTGCCATGTGCGCAGATTGATTATTTGAAATGTTCCTCCATTATTCATCCTCAGAAGACCACGCTGATTGATGTTGAGAAAGATATCTGCATAATTAAGTTTGTTGTTTGCCGCAACATCGTGGTTGAAATAGTGGTTTGAGTATTTCGAGAGTTCTGCATCGGTAAAGACTATAGAATCAACTTTGTCTGTGCTGAATACTATCGCGCGTGTCATGTTCCCTTCGCGTTTGATTCGGCAGCAGTATGTCTTGCTGTTTTTTGTGAAGTTGTATTTATAAATCTTTGAGTCTTTTTCAGTTAAGACTTCTTTAGGCTCGACTATGATAAATGGAACGTAATGTGTTGTACCGTTTTTGTATGAAATCTCAACATTTGCATCCTTTGGTACTTGCACATAAAAAGGCGATATCTCTTCAAGTGTATACGATATATTATTGTATGATTTGCTTAAATTAAAATCAATTTTTTGTCCGGCAAAGTTAGATCTTAAGTATGTCGGATTTATTTCATAAGACACATTATCGCCGATTTGCGCGAGAATTACAATTCCGGCCGGATAATTCTCTGATGAGGATGCGTATTCGTTTGTTCCGATTGTGAATGTGCGCTTATTGCCGTTAACGTCTGTAACTTTAAGATTGTCTATTGTGAAATCGACATCCTTTTTAAATGCCGTTATTTTGTTATTTTCGTTTTTGTATTTGACGGTGCTTCTATATAGCGACATTTTGAATGTCTGCATCTCATTGCTTGCCGTTATTTCGATTTCGACAGATGCGTCTTTGTTGCTTTCCGGCTCGGAGTAAACATATGTTCCCGGTTCGCATTCGAAGGATACCGACTTGTCAGTGGCTAATTCGCCGACATCAACTGTTTTGCCGTCTGCTTTTTGTAAAAGAACAGGAAATGTTTTTGCGCTGAAGATTTTCACCTTGGCGGCGTTTGCATCCATGACAGGCTGCGAAATCGTCATGGCGAGCATAAATGTTTTAAGTAATAGTTTGAGTTTCATAAATCTATTGTTTAATGAATGGTTGTTTAAACGTTGATTTATGAAGCCTGTGGCGAACTATGAAATTGGGAACGAAAGTAAGAACGGATACGGACGCTGTATAGCGCCAGAATTTTGTCTAACCGTGCTGTGCTGATTGTCCTTTCTGAGCTGTTGCGCGAAGCTTCATAAAGAAAGTTGCACTTGACAGTCCTTTTTGAGACTGCTTGTGCAAAATCCGTTTGCAGGTCTTCTGACTTATTTCCATTCTTTCAGGTCGCCTTCCCGGTTGCTTTTGCATACCAGTGACTTATTGGCCCGAATTTATACCCGGCCACTTCTATGTGGACTCGGATGCGGAAAATCACAGCAGCGCGTCTGTCGGGGATTCGCACCCCGTTCCCTTGAGTCTGTCGTCGACCTCTGTCGACATGACATAACTCTTGCGCACGGATTTTTTACAAATGCAAAATTAGAGATATTGATTGATTTAACACTTATCTGAACGATAATTTAACTTTCGAAATATGTTAATTTTGCTTAAGATATGCGACTCCAGTCGCGTATGCCTTCGGAGTTAGCTGCGAGTTCGCGAGCAAACAATTGATTGCCCGGCGATGATAGATTCGGGTCTTCGTCGATGAGTTTTTCTGCCGCCCGGCGGGCAAGCTGGATTATCTGGCCGTCAGTTGCGAGATTGGCAATGTGCAGATCGAAGGGGATGCCGCTTTGCATTGTTCCCTCGATGTCACCAGGCCCACGCATCTGCATGTCGGCTTCGGCTATAAGGAAGCCGTCGGAGGTCTGTGTCATAAGTTCCAGACGCTGGCGCGTTGTCTTTGCTATCTGATGTTTTGACATGAGTATACAATAGCTTTGGTCTGCTCCGCGACCGACGCGACCTCGTAGCTGATGGAGCTGCGACAGCCCGAAACGCTCGGCGTTCTCGATTATCATTACTGATGCGTTGGGTACATTCACTCCGACTTCGATTACAGTTGTTGCCACAAGAATGTCAGCTTCGTGCGAAGCAAACAGTCCCATCTGGTAGTCCTTTTCGGCAGGTTTCATCCGCCCGTGTACAAAAGCGACCTTGTATTCGCGGAATGTATCGCGTACTATCTGATAACCTTCTTCCAAACTCCTTAAATCGAGTTTCTCGTTCTCTTCTATCAGCGGATACACTATATAGACTTGCCGACCGAGGCGCAGTTGACCATAAACGGCGCGATAGACTTGCGCACGTTGTTCGTCATAGCGCAGCAAAGTTTCGATAGGTTTGCGACCGGGCGGCAGTTCGTCGATGACCGACACATCGAGGTCGCCATATACAGTCATAGCCAACGTACGGGGTATTGGAGTAGCAGTCATTACGAGCACATGTGGCGCAACTTCGTTTTTTGTCCATAGGCGTGCTCTCTGAGCTACTCCGAAGCGGTGTTGTTCGTCAATGACGACGAATCCGAGATTGCGGAACTCGACTGTGTCTTCGATGACGGCGTGCGTTCCTATAAGTATCGACAGCGAGCCGTCGGTAAGCGCGGAGTGTATTTCGCGACGCGCTTTAGTCCCGGTCGACCCTGTCAGCAAAGCGACTCTTATACCTAATGGCTTTACCATCGATGATATGGTCTCATAGTGTTGTGTGGCAAGTATTTCGGTTGGAGCCATCAAGCAGGCTTGCAGGCCGTTGTCGACTGCAAGCAGCATTGACATAAGTGCCACGAGCGTTTTGCCGCTTCCCACGTCGCCCTGAACGAGTCGGTTCATCTGTCGGCCGGTATTCACATCGGCTCGTATTTCCTTGATAACTCGTTTTTGAGCTCCTGTAAGGTCGAAAGGCAAGCATTCGCGGTAAAAACGGTTAAACATTTCGCCGACGCGCGTTAGCCTGTGCCCGACCGATATGCTTTTGCGACGAAGTGACCGCCGCAACATGTCAACTTGTATATATATGAGTTCGTCAAACTTCAGTCGCATCTTGGCGCGGCTGAGTTTCTGTGCATCGGTCGGATTGTGGATTTCTGCCAAAGCTTCGCCCAGACTCATTAATCTGTTGTCGGCTATGACGCTCTGGGGCAGCGGATCGACTATGGCCTTGCGCGAGGTCAGCAGGGTTCGTATCCAGCCGGACATATGGCGTGACGTTATGCCCGAATTGCGCAGGCGCTCTGTTAGAGGATATACTCCGCGCATGCCCTGCTGCGCAGTAATAGCCGATGGCAAATCGATTTCCGGGTGGCTCATCTGTCGCGTTCCCATATAGCTCGACGGCTTGCCGAAGACTATATATTCTGTACCCGTTGTAAGACTTTCGCGAATGGCCTTGATGCGTTTGAACCATACGATTTCCATCGTAGCCGTGCCATCGGTAAACAGTCCCACCATTCTCATTTTTGCTCCTTCTCCGAGCACGTTGAAAGTCACAAATCTACCACGCAACTGCACATAGGGCATATCATCGCTCAGTTCGCGGACTGTGTATATTTTTGATCTGTCAAGGTAGTGTGTAGGGAAATGACGCACTAAATCGTAGCCCGATGCTATGCCGAGCTCTTTGCGCAGCAGTTCGGCGCGACGCGGTCCGACACCTTTGAGATATTTTATGTCGTAACTGCGCAGCGAATTCATCGTCCGATGTATAACTCGGCGACGGCTATATCGCCGGGATTTGTGATTTTAATGTTGTGGGGCGAGCCTGACGTCATCTTCAGACGTCCGAAACCGGCGGCTTCCATCACGGATGCATCGTCGGTAAATGATTGCTTATATGGTAAATGATAAGCGACTTTAAGTTTGCTCGTTCTGAATGCCTGTGGCGTTTGTACGGCGCGGAAACGGCTACGGTCTATGCTCGCGCTTGTTCCGTCGCTGAAGACTTCGCGCAGAGTGTCGGTCACTGGAGTGACAGGAATTGCTCCGTCAATGTCGTCTGATGTCATAGCTTCAGTTAAACCTTGCAGCGTGACGGAGTCGACCACAGGTCTGACTGCATCATGTATCATCGTGATGCTGTCATTCTCATCTGAGAGAGTCGTCACTGCATTGTGCACAGACTCCCAACGGCTTGAACCTCCGAAAACCACTTCCGGAGATTCGAATGTATATTTTTCGCACAAATTCATCCAATAGTCGCTCATATCGCGGCTTATGACTAACTTCATGCGGCAATGCGGCAACAGTTCGCGCAATCTATCGATTGTGTGCATTACCACTGGTTTGCCCGCAAGCAGACAAAATTGTTTGGGCAGCGGAGCTCCGTAACGGAGGCCGCTGCCCGCAGCAACTATTATGATGTTTACAGATGTCATCAATCGGCAAAAATCGGATAATCCTGCATCATCGAGTTAACTTTCTCACGTACTGATTTGATAACTTCGGGGCTGTCGGCATGTGAGAGAACTGTGTCTATCATCTCGACGATTTCGCCCATCTTGTCGGTTTTCACGCCGCGTGTTGTGATGGCAGGTGTGCCAAGACGGACTCCCGATGTCTGGAAGGGGGAGCGAGAGTCAAACGGGACCATATTTTTGTTGGCTGTGATGTCGGCTTCGACGAGCACTTTTTCAGCGACTTTGCCCGTAAGATCGGGGAATTTGGTGCGCAGGTCGAGCAGTATGCAGTGGTTTTCCGTGCCACCGCTGACAATGTTGTAGCCTTTGTC
>JAGAOW010000064.1 GCA_017889945.1 Muribaculaceae bacterium | reverse complement strand
GAATAATTTCCAATATTGGTAGCGGAGGCACAGTTTAAATCACAGGATTTAACCACAGCGTCGATGTCAACAAAATAGAAGAACTGAACATACCCGCTGAAGTTCCTACTTATTCATTTATAATAGTAGGTATCGCAGATAATGCATTTTCATACACTCGAAATTTGAAGAGTGTCATATTGCCCAACACGATAACCAAGATAGGGAATCATTCGTTTTCAAGTTGCTTTCAGTTGAAATCTATCATATTATCACCAAAAATTAAAACTATCGGAGAATTAGCCTTTGCAGGTTGTTCTGAACTTGAATCAATAGTCTTACCGAATTCAGTTACTACGATTGGGGCTGCTGCATTCCAAAATTGCACTTTACTCAGCCAAATTACATTGCCAAATAATTTAACTGAGATAAGTGCATCTTTATTTAACGGTTGTGAATGTTTGACTGACATCGTATTGCCTGATAAGATTACATACATAGGGGATTATGCATTTAATGGATGCAAGTCATTATCGGGAATAAGTCTGCCTAATGAATTGATTTTTATAGATGCTTTTGCTTTTCAAGATTGCCGAAATATTGTCAGTGTCGAGATTCCCGATGCTGTCTTACATATTGGTTCAAACCCATTTAAAAATTGTTCCTCTTTAGAAAGTATAAATGTTGGCAAGAATAATGCATCATATCATTCTTATGACGGAGCTTTATATCAAGATGCATCCGCTCCGATTCTTAAATCTTGTCCTGGGGCAAAAAAGAATCTGAAAATCGAGGAAACAACTGAAACTCTTGACTCTTCATGTTTTTCCGGATGTGAAAATTTGGAAGAAATCATTATTCCCCACTCCGTAAGAGATATTTATTCGAACGCTTTCGATGGTTGCTATTCATTGAAAAAAGTCCAATGTGAAATCGAAAACGAGTTTTATTGCGGTGCTGATTTTCCCAATTATGATGCTACCTTGTTAGTTCCCAAAGGAATGGTAGATTATTACTCTGAAACCGAGCCTTGGTGTAATTTCAAGTATATAAAAGATATAGAGTACTCTTCAATAGATGATATCTTATGCGATGAACGACAAGATTTTCAAATCACAGACGGTCGAATCGTGTTTTTGAGAGAACTTTCTGTCGAAATATTTGATGCGGGCGGAAGGTTAATATACAAAGGGAATTCCTTTAATATTCCCGAATTGAGAAAGGGTGTTTATATAATTAAGACCGCCAATCAAATTACCAAAGCCATAATCAATTAAAAGAGCCTGAATTGGCTGAATGATTTGTCTATATAATACCAACAGCGTCCGAGGCAAAGGGCCATTCGGACGCTGTTGGTAAATGGGAATCTGTTTGGGTCAGGCAACTGATTGGGTCAGTCGTGTGTGCCTAAATGGGTCAGGGTGGGCTGTGGGGGTCAGTTGCGGTGGAGTTTGCGGACTGTTCCGTCGGAGTATTTGACGATGAAGAGGCCACGGCTCATTTCGTCGACTTTTCGGCCGTAGATGTCATAGACGGCTTCAATCCGACGGCTGCTGTCGTCGATAATTTCGTCGATCGACGTCAGGTCGGGCAATTGGAGCTTGAAGTTTCCGTTCTTGTTGACATAGTACATGTCGTTTGGCGCGCCGGCCTCATATATGCCGAGCCCTTTGGCAGGGAAGGTAATAATCGATTTGGCCAGACGTCCTGTAATTTCCGTGCCGGAGTTGCTGAGAACCGAAGTAATGACCATCGGACCGTTGCCAAGTTCGAGACCTATGGGTGTCTCGAGCACATGCACCTTATCGGGGTCTGAAATATCGAAAACCATGTAGTGATGGTGGGCGCTGACGTGCTCTTTGGCGGGGTTGAAGCTACTGATGCCGGCATATTCGGCAAAGGGGTCGACAACGCGTATCAGTCCGGGATTTTCGATGTTGCGCTCGATCTGCACATCATAGATCTTGGCGGTAACGTCGGAATAATAGGTCGTTATATCGTCGCGGAAACGTCCGCTACCCACGTTACGCCATCCGTCGGCGTTGACATCGACACGGTGGAAGAGGGCGTAGCCGTGGCCCGCGACTTTCTTGCTGTCGGGGTCGATGACAAATATGCAGACCGAAGCCTGGTAGGTCGCGCTGCCGTCGTTGCGCTTTAGCTCCGAAAAGTCAATCGACATCTGCTTAGCCGTCAAGTCTAAAGGCTTGGCGTCGCTCATCAGGTCGTCGTAGTTTTCGGGCGACAGATAGACCGAATGCGGGAAGACCGCATACTTGGCCTCTGTGACATCGGCTCCTGTCTTGAAGGTGTAGTTGATGATGTCAGTGCCGGTGCAGTAGTCCGAATTGATTTTGACGAAATTATCCTTGCCGCCGGGAAGGATGATGCGGAAATCTCCTTCAAGATTGCGCGGAAAACGCATATCGGGAAACTTGGCGAAGGTCAGGTATATCGATTTCAGGGGGAAGGTTATGACACCGTCTTTTAAAGTGCCGCAGTAGCCCGCAGAGGCAATCTGATCGATGGTGTAGCCCTTCTCCATGAGATATTCGGGTGCTGACGACCAGCCGAATTCGCCTAATGCGGTGTTGAGAACGATGCCCGAAGCGCCCTTTTTCAAGATTACGGCTTCGGGGTCGGTCGCGTCGATATACATGTCAGCGCCTTTAATCTCCTGATTTCCGAAGTGGGGGCAGTTGCCGTAAGGGTTGACCAGGCGGTAAAGTCCGGGAGTGGCCGTGTTTTCCTGAATTCTGACTTTCCAGACGACAGACTCAACGCCGTCGAAATAGGAGAGCAAATCGTCGGAAAAGCGCGCTTCGGCGACTTCGCCCCAGAGGTCGCTGTCGTCGGCGCGCGAAATCACATCAGCCCTGCATTCGACGCTCTCAATCTCGGTCGGGGGAGTGCCGGCCGGATTGCATACGAGTGCCGACAATCCCAATAAAAGTTCAATCATATAATAATCTTAAACCGTTTTATTGAATGATGATTTTCGTGACCTCAGAGCCTTTCTTGCAGATGTAAATGCCGGCGGGGAGCTGACGGTCGGCATTGACGGGCACACCGTTGAGGTTGTAATAGAGGGCCTCGGCGTCGTCGCGAACGACATCTTCAATTGCTGTGGTGGTGCTGTTGCCGAATACGGCGTAGTCAGTGCGCGATGATTTGACAAGAGCTTTTGCAGATTTGTTCCACACACTTGTCTCGACTGCGACAGGATAAGATTTAGCCGGGTCGTAGGTCACGACAGACTCAGTCCATGATTTGACCGATGCGCCCTCGCCGTCATATTCGACAGTCTTCTTGTCGAGAGTCAGAATGCCATATTCGTCATATCTGACACTGTGGATGTTCTCGGTGGTCTGTTCGTAATATTTGCTTTTCTCTTCCTGATAGAAGGTGTTGTCGAAACCTCCGTTGGGATAAGCCTTGTAAGTGGTGGTGCGTTTGTCGGTCGAATCGGAAAGTCTCAACACATTAAGCACAAAAGTATAGTCTGTTTCATTAGCCCATGAGATTTCGGCAGTGGCATAATCCTTGCCTTCTGCAGTAGTGTACATGGCCGAAAGAAGATGATTTTTGGCACTGAACACATCATTGATAGTTATAATCTGGCAATCGGTTGTCTCCCATTTGCAGTCGTTATAACCTTCTTCTTCCTCATAGTCCCAATCTTCGAAATCCCAATCGTAGACGCCCACCGAACGTTGGATGTTTTTGGGCGTTCCATCGGTGTTGTAAGCAATCTGAAGCAGCTCCTTGGTCATATAGTCGGGGTCGTCGACGTCGTCGATGCCGTCGGTATATTCCACTTCCGAAACGCGGTCTTTGCCGTCGCGTGTGATGTCATAAAATTCGCGTGTATACAATTCCCATTCAGAGCCGTTCCACGAGTAGCCTTCGGTCAACGTGCGGAAATCTTTCACAATCGTATCATAGTCATAAACTACTTTTGACTCCGGCTCAAGGGCGTCTGCCGAAGCTCCGGTGCCGGTCACAATTTCGACAACACGTCCTTCGCTGTCGTAGCTGTATTCAGTTTTATAAACCGTGCTGTTAGATGTCGAGGTTACAGAAACAAGGCGACCTGCTGCGTCGTATGCGTTAACGGCCTCTTCCGCCAGTTTGAAAGCGTCGTCGGCCCAAGTGCTTGTCTTAATGCTTTTCGGTAACCAATTATTCTGGCTATAATTCAGCATATCAGCCCACAAACAAGAAGGAACGAACAACGATGCGCCGAGCATAATGCCGGCTAAACGGTTTGGTAAAAGTTTTTTCATATAATAAATTGTATTAAAAATGTATACTATAAGGCAAAGATACGAATAAGTTGAGCGCAAAAGCAAATTTAATTTTGCCGAACGAGAGTATTTTCGACTTCGAAGAAGTCAAAGATAAGAATAAGTTGAGCGCAAAAGCAAATTTAATTTTGCCGAACGCCTTTAAGCCTTGAAGCGCAGATTTACCAAATTACCGACAATTTGCCAATCCCCGGCGCGCGGCCTTCCCCTGAGAAGGAGTGAGGAGAATGGCCGTTGCATTTCTTATTGGAATCTTTACCATACGTCTTCTCGAAAATAATGGCCTCGTCGTGACGCATAATACACAAAAACACGCTATCTTTGTGCACGTCAAGGCCTGCTACGATTCTGTTTCTTTCCATTGTAAGAGGCATTTATTGTTTGAACCCTCAATTTACGAATAACTGTGCATTTAGCACAATATCAATGGCTGATAATTTGTAGCAGGCTTGACCTTTTTATTCTGTCGGTGTAGAAATCTCGCGATTTATATCTAAATTTGCATGATGTTTCGAATAAAGCGACTTCATACGTTCATGTTGCAGAGTTTCCTGCCTCTGTTTATCATGACATTCTTCATCTGCCTCTTTGTGGTGCTGATGCGCTTCCTGTGGACTTATGTCGACGAAATAGTCGGAAAAGGACTGTCGATAGACATTATAGGCGAGCTGTTTTTCTATGCCGCTCTGACCATGGTTCCGATGGCGCTGCCACTTGCCGTGCTGCTCGCGTCGCTGATGACTTTCGGCAATCTGGGAGAGAAATTCGAACTCACGGCGCTCAAAGCTTCGGGCATCTCGCTTTTCAAGATTATGCGCCCTCTGATTATACTCATGGCCTTTATCGCCGTTGGGGGCTTCTTTTTCCAGAATGATGTGCTGCCTGTGGCTCAGACCAAGATGTGGACGCTGATGTTCTCGGTAAAGCAGAAGACTCCTGAGGTCGAAATTCCTGAAAAATCGTTCTACGATCAGATACCCAACATCAACCTATATATCGATCACAAGGATACGAACACGGGCATGCTATATGGCATGATTATCTATGATGTGACCCGTGGCATAGACAACTCGCGAGTTATACTCTCCGACTCGGGCAGCATCAGCTTTACGGAGGACAAAAAAAATATCTTCCTGCAGCTCTACAGCGGCGAGATGTTTGAGAATCTGCGTGAAAACGCTATGGGCGCGACCGCTCAGGGCTATATGCCTTTCCGGCGCGAGCAATTTGCCGACAAGAGTATCTATATGCCCTTTGACGCCAATTTCAACCGAATGGATGAAAACAATGTCAGAAGCCTGTATGTCGGCAAGAACATCGCCGAGCTGAGGCATTCGATTGACTCCATAGGTGCGCGTGTCGATTCGATAGGGTCGGTCTACGCTTCTGAAATACTTGCAGTTCCGATAATGAGCCTGAGCCGTACGCTCACGCGCTATGAGGGCGATTCGATGGTTACTTACGTCAGGCCCGATGTGGCTATGAAAGAGCCGCTCGACCTTGATTCGCTCTTCAACGCTCCGAGTCCAAGCTACGCCAAAACATATCTCAATCAGGCTCTTGCCAAGGCCAAACGACAGAAGATGGACTATGAATACCGCAGCCTTGTGCTGTCGGAAGAAGCGAAAATCATGCGACAGCACGACATCGAGATGCAGAAGAAATTCACTCTGTCGCTGGCCTGCATCATCTTCTTCTTTATCGGTGCGCCGCTCGGCGCGATTATCAAAAAAGGCGGACTCGGAACTCCTCTTGTGATATCGGTCTTCCTCTTTATCATCTACTTCCTCTTTGACAACTCGGGCTACAAGATGGCGCGCGACGGCAAACTCGAAGTGTGGCAGGGTATTTGGCTCAGCTCGTTTGTCTTGCTGCCTCTGGGCATATTTTTCACTTACAAGGCTGTAGGCGACTCGGCGGTATTCAGCGTGGATGCCTACCGCAACTTCTTCAACCGCCTTATCGGACGAGTTCCGCAGCGTCATCTCGAACTGAAAGAGGTAGTGATGCAGGAAGTAGACTCAGCCAGAGCTATCGGCATGCTCGACGCGTTTGACGCAGAATGTCATACGGAAGCCGACATGCTCGACCGCAAAAACTTCATCAGCCGCCGTTTCGCGTCGAAGGACCTCCACCGCCTGCGCGACCGTCTGAACGACATCATCGACTATCTTTCCAACTCTCATGACTATATGGTTATCAGTTATCTCAACCGATATCCGTTTAATATAACTCCGGGCAACATCAGAGCTGTCATCGCTACTACGGCTGCACTCCGCAGCCATCTCAAGGGCGAGAAACCTGAGGTTGCCGACAATCCGAAATAACTATGGATAATAAAATCAAACTTGACCGAATAGAAGACGCCATCGCTGATTTCCGAGAAGGCCGCATGGTCATAGTCGTCGACGACGAAGACCGTGAGAACGAGGGCGATATTATTGTCGCTGCCGAGAAAATCACTCCCGAACAAGTCAACTTCATGCTGAAGAACGCCCGCGGCGTGCTTTGCGCTCCCATCACAATCTCCCGCTGCCATCAGCTCGGCCTGCCTCATCAGGTTGAGGACAACACGTCGATGCTCGGCACACCCTTCACGGTCACTGTCGACAAACTCGAAGGATGCACCACGGGCGTGAGTGCCGAAGACCGTTGCGCGACCATACGCGCTTTGGCCGACCCTAATTCCAAACCCGAGACTTTCGGTCGCCCCGGCCATATCAACCCGCTGTATGCACAGGATCAGGGTGTGCTTCGCCGCAGCGGTCACACTGAAGCCGCCGTCGACCTGGCACGTCTCGCCGGTCTCGAACCTGCGGCCGCCCTTATGGAGATCATGAGCGACGACGGCTCGATGGCACGCCTGCCCGAACTCCGTCGCCGCGCCGACGAGTGGGGCATGCGCCTGATTTCAATCCGCGACCTTATCGCCTATCGCCTTGCCGACGAAAGCCTTGTCGAGATGGGTGTCGAAGTCGATATGCCGACCGTTGACGGTCATTTCCGACTGATTCCTTTCCGCCAGAAGAATAACGGGTTGGAGCACATCGTAATATTCAAAGGCGACCTGACAACGCCCGAACCGGTGCTTGTGCGCGTTCACTCGTCCTGCGCCACAGGCGATATTTTCGGCTCAAAGCGCTGCGACTGCGGCGAACAGCTTCATCAGGCGCTACGCATGATTGAACGCGAAGGCCGCGGCGCTCTCGTCTACCTCAGTCAGGAAGGCCGAGGCATAGGGCTGATGGACAAAATCAAAGCATATAAACTCCAGGAAGAAGGCCTCGACACCGTCGAAGCCAATATCCATCTTGGTCATCGCGCCGATGAGCGTGACTACGGGGTAGGGGCTCAGATTCTCAATATGCTCGGCATCCGCAAGATGCGTCTGATGACCAACAATCCCATCAAGCGCATTGGTCTTGAAGGCTATGGTCTCGAAGTCATCGAGAATGTCCCGATTGAAGTCGAGCCCAACGACTATAACCAGTTCTACATGCATACCAAAAAAGAGCGCATGGGCCACACTCTCAAGAAAGTGAAGTAACAGCTCTCGATATACGACACAAAAAAGGCGGGGTGTGATTTTTTCAACACTCCGCCTTTTACGTTCAGAGGCAAGCCTTAACCTATGAGCTGTTCGATTTTTTCAACGAGCGTCTGACGTGACTGCGAGCCGGTCAGGCGAATGTCGGCTTTCTTGCCGTCTTTGAAAAAGAGTACGGTCGGCAGCGACATAATGCGACACTCAGCGCTGAGGTCGCCTTCTTCCTCGACATTGTATTTGCCGATGACCGCGCGACCCTCATACTCGTTTGCAAGTTCTTCGATAATCGGACCCATTGCAACGCACGGTCCGCACCATGTTGCCCAGCAGTCGATTACGACCGGCTTGCCCGAGGCAATGATTTCATTGACGTTTTCGTCTGTAAATGTAAATGCCATAGATAGTTTTACTTATTTGGGTTGATTGATTTGGTTTCAAACATGTTCGACGGTAAACTCGACATTGTCGATGCGTCCGAGCTCCTCGATGAAATGCCGTTCGACCGGAATTCGTATGGCCGACATCATCATGATTTCTCTGTTGATGGCCGGGTCATAGACTCTGAACGACAGAGTGCCGCCGATGCGTTGATCGTCTTTTTTAATCGAGCTTTTCTGAAGTAGTTCGCAAAGTTCGGGCTTTATTTGGTCGAGCGCGGTTTTGATGGTTATGCCTTTGATGATGCGTCCTTTGACGTCGTCGAGCAACTGCATCTGCGTGATGTTGAATTTGATTTCGCCTTTGGCATTCTTCTTGTACACGCCCTTGACAAGCACGGGAAGGCCTTCGTGACAGAAGTTGCTCAACTCCATCAGATGTTTGCCGAAAGCCACTATTTCAGTCGAGCCCGAGTAGTCTTCGATTTTAAAACGGCCCATCTGAGTGCCGCTTGAAAGGACGCTCGACTCATATTTCATGATCATGCCGCCGAAGGTGATTTCCATACCGTCGACGGGCGTCAGTTCGTCGCGCTCCTTGATGGTGCAGCTCATGCCGTAGTTCAGTTCCATGTAGTAGGGGTCGAGCGGGTGGGCCGAAAGATACATTCCGACCAACTCGCGCTCTTTGTCGAGCCGGGTTATCGGTGCCCAGGGCATAGCCGGTATGATTTGCGGACGCGACGCTATGTTGAGCTCTTCGTCGAGGTCGCCGAAAAGCGATGCGCTCTTGTTCTGGTTGGCGTTCTGGAACAGAGCGCCGTAGCGCAGCAGCTGCTCGGAGAAAGTTTCGCCGCGGCTGTTTTCGTTGAAGAAGTCCTCGCGTTTCAATTCTTCGAAGCAGTCAAATGCTCCGGCCAGCGCGAGACTTTCGAATGCGCGTCGGTTGACCGAGCCTGCCGGCACACGCTCGACAAAGTCGAAAATGTCTTTGAACGGGCCGTCTTTCTTTCTCGCCTCGAGGATGTCGGCAACCACATTGTTGCCTATGCCCTTTATGGCCGACAGTCCGAAGCGGATGTCGCCGTGGGGGTTGACACCAAACGATGCGAACGACTCGTTGACATCAGGGCCTTTGACCGTGATGCCCATGGCCTTGCATTCGTCCATATATGTCGTCAACTTGGTTATATCCGTGAGGTTTCGGCTGAGCACGGCCGCCATATATTCAGGCGCGTAATTGGCTTTGAGATATGCTGTCTGGAAGGCGACCCAGCTGTAGCATGTAGCGTGACTTTTGTTGAACGCATATGAAGCGAACTTTTCCCAGTCGGCCCATATCTTTTCGAGCACCTTAGGGTCGTGGCCGTTTTTCTGACCGCCTTCGAGAAACAAGGTCTTCAGCGCCATCATTTTGTCGATGAGTTTCTTGCCCATCGCTTTGCGGAGGGTGTCGCTTTGGCCGCGGGTAAAGTTGGCCAGCATGCGCGACAGCAACATGACCTGTTCCTGATAGACCGTTACGCCATAGGTGTCCTTGAGATATTTCTCCATTTCGGGGATGTCGTACTCGATTGGCTCGACGCCGTGTTTACGGGCGATGAAGGTCGGGATATACTCCATAGGTCCGGGACGGTAGAGCGCATTCATCGCTATAAGGTCTTCGAAGGTCGACGGCTGCAGCTCGCGCAGATATTTTTGCATTCCGGGCGACTCGAACTGGAATGTGCCGACCGTGCGGCCGTTGCTATACAGTTCGTATGTCTTCGGGTCGTCGATGGGCACGTTGTCGATGTCGAGATCTATGCCGTGGGTCTGTTTTATGTTGGCTACAGCTTCCTTGATGATCGACAGCGTCTTGAGTCCGAGGAAGTCCATCTTGATAAGCCCGGTTTCTTCGATGACGCTGCCTTCGTATTGGGTGACAAGCAGTTTGCCTTCTTTTTTATCGGTCGCGGTGCTTACCGGGACACAGTCTGTGATGTCGTCGCGGCATATGATCACACCGCAGGCGTGGACGCCTGTGTTGCGGACATTGCCTTCGAGCTGTCCGGCATATTTAAGCGTGTCGGCCACAAGCTGGTTAGGACTTTTCAGTTCGGGCTCGAAGTCGCTCACATATTCGTAGCAGTTCTTTAGTGTCGGCTTCAGTTCTTTGCCGTTGACGACCGGCATACGCCCCGGCACGAGTTTGGCGAGACGGTTGCTCTCGTTGAGCGGCAGGTTGATGACTCGCGCCACATCTTTGATCGCCGACTTTGCGGCCATAGTGCCGTAGGTAATGATGTGGGCCACTTTTTCAGCCCCGTATTTCTTTGTCACATAGTCGAGCACGATGCCGCGGCCGTCATCGTCGAAGTCCACGTCGATATCGGGCAGCGAGATACGATCGGGGTTGAGAAAACGTTCGAACAGCAGGTCGTATTTAAGCGGGTCGATTTGCGTGATGCCGAGGCAGTAGGCGACCACCGAGCCTGCGGCCGAGCCACGGCCCGGACCTATGCTGACGCCAAGCTTCTCGCGTCCGGCCCGGATGAAGTCCTGCACAATCAGGAAGTAGCCCGGGAAGCCCATTGTCTTCATGATGTGCAGCTCAAAGATTATGCGCTCGTTGACTTCGTCGCTTAGGGGCGTTCCGTAGCGTTTGGCCGCGCCTTCATATGCGAGTTTTTTCAGGTAGTCGGCCTCGAATTTGATGCGGTAAAGCTTTTCATAGCCGCCGAGCTTCTTGATTTTGACTTTTGCGTCCTCCTCGCTCAGCACCACATTGCCGTGTTCGTCCTGAGTGAATTCGTCGAACAGGTCTTTCTCGGTCAGCCGCTGACGGTATTCCTCCTCGCTGCCGAAGTCGGCGGGGATTTCGTAGTTGGGCATGATCGGGGCGTGGTCGATGGAGTACACCTCTACTTTGTCGCAGATTTCGAGAGTGTTGGATATGGCCTCGGGTATATCGGAGAAAAGCTTCGACATGTCCTCGGTCGTCTTCAGCCACTCCTGCTTGGTGTAGAGTATGCGGCTTTCGTCGTTGAGCAACTTGTTGGTCGACAGGCAGATGAGGCGGTCGTGCGCTTCGGCGTCTTCTTCGTTTGTGAAGTGTACGTCGTTGGTGGCGATTACCTTTATGTTGTATTTCTCGGCCAGCGCTCTCAGCTTTGGCTCGATTGACATTTGAGTCTCGTAGACATCGTGATTGGCACGCGCTACTGTGGCTTTGTGGCGCTGAAGCTCGATGTAGTAGTCATCGCCGAATGTGTCTTTCCACCATTTCACTGATGCGTCGGCCTCGGCGTCACGGCCTGCGGCGAGCAGACGCGGAATTTCGCCGCCAAGACAGGCCGAGCAGATTATCAGGCCTTCGTGGTGTTTGGCGAGTTCGCTTTTGTCGGTTCGCGGATGCGAGTAGAAGCCTTCGGTCCATGCTCTCGAAACCAGTTTGATCAGATTGTGATAGCCGGTTTCGTTTTTTGCGAGCACTATCAGATGTCGGCCGGTGTCTTTTTTGTCGACGTGGTCGAGCAGACTCTCCTGGGCGACATACATCTCGCAGCCGATGATGGGCTTGATGATTTTTTTCTTCAGTTTCTCGACAGTCGCTTCAATCTGGGCGCGTTTCTCTTCATCGCCGGCCGCAATGGCTTCGGCAAGTTCTTTTTCGGCGTCAGAGATTTTGCCCTTGGTTTTGCCATTGACCTTCTTCACATAGTTTGTAAACTCCTTTATGCCGAACATGTTTCCATGGTCGGTAATCGCCAGAGCCGGCATACCGTCGTCGATTGCTTTGTCGACCAGACTTGAAATTGACGCTTGCCCGTCGAGAAGCGAGTACTGCGTATGCACATGGAGATGGACAAATTGGCTCATATATTATTGTTTACTTTTCTTTCTTGTAAATGTTGGATTTTCAAAGTTACGAAAAAAAGAATTTCAATACCATCGTTGTTGATAACTTTGTGTTCGATTTTTGTGGCTTTCGAGGATTCTTGCGACCTTTGTGCGGAGTAGTAATTTGTAAAAACTTGACAGACTAATCATAACCGATGAAATTGAAAAAGTTTCCGCTGATTGTGCTGAGCATAGTCGTTGTCGGCTGCTATGGGCTGGCCTATGTTTTGGCCGGTCAGACTCTGTCGTCAATGCTGCCGATTGCCGTATGTGTTGTTTGTGTGGCATTGACCGGCCTGACAATGTGGCGTTTCTGGCGACGGATTACGGCTTCGGAAAAGATGCTTGTGAATTATCTGTGTCATCTTGTGGTCGCAAGCGGATTGCTGATGGCATTGACCTTTGGGCTTAACAGCGGCTTGGCCGACGGCTCGACTCTGCACGCGGAGCGTTGCGTCGTCGAGAATCTGAGGGTAGAAGAGCATTATCGGTCGAATCGTGTGACCCGCCATGTCTACAGACCCGGTCAGAAGTATTATGTTCATGAGGTGGAGCTGCGTTTCCCCGACGGAGAAAGTAAGAGTCTGCGCGTGTCGGGAAGCTATTATCGCAAGCTGCACCGTGGCGACACTATTAATATTAATGTGAAGCAGGGCTTCTTCCATCTTCCTGTCGTGTGTCTACCCGCCTGCGGAAGGGCTGTGAAAGAAGAGAGAAGGCGATAAAACAAAACAACCGACGTCCATGAAGGCTGTCGGTTGCTTTATATATTAATGAGATGATGAGTGGGCTTATTTTGCGGTAGGGCGGACGTAGCCGTCTTTTTCGCAGCGCTTGGTCATGGCTTCGATGCGGGCCTTTGTCTCGGGGTGGGATGAAAACATTTTTGCAATGTAGCTTCTTTTTGCGTTGGCGTTGTCGCCTTCCAATGACTGGAGTTTTTCAAATGACATGACTATGCCCCACGGATTTTTGCCTTTTGACACGAGGAAGTCATAGCCGCAGTCGTCGGCTTCCTTCTCCTGCTTTTGAGAGAACTTGGCGTTAATGAGCGACTGGCTGAGTCCGCTCAGTTGCGACTCTGTCAGTGCGGCTGCTTTTCCGCTTGTCGATGCGATGGCGTCTTTTGCCGCGCCTGTGAGAAGTTCTGTCCGGAATGCTTTCTTTGAGTGACGTTTGATCACATGGCCTATCTCGTGGCCGATAACGCCGAGGAGTTCGTCGTCGTCCATCAGGTCCATGAGTGCGGCAAATACGCGCACACTTCCGTCGGGGCAGGCAAACGCATTGACGTCAGAGACATTATAGACCTTAAAATTCAGAGAAATTCCGTCTGCGTCTTTTATTCCGTCGGTAAGCTTGGCGAGACGTTGAGTATAGGGATTGTCTTCGGGGAGGACTTCGTTGTTCTTGTCCATCCAGTCTACGGATTCCTTGACATAAGCAGCCATCTGCTCGTCAGTGAGCGTTACTGCCTGGACGGCTTTGGCCGCACCGCCGATGGCTTTCTTTAAGTTGAATTGAGCGTTTGATCCGAGTGCCGTCAACGCGAGAGTGAGGGCTAAAATTAGTTTTTTGCTTACATTCATGGTGTATACACTGAAAATTTATGATTATGGTAATAATGTCGGTCTTTAATCGGATTACAAAATTACAAAAAAAACTTTTGGCAGTGTTGAACTTTCTTTGTCGGAGAAATGAATACTTTAATCTGTCTGACTATCAGGATAAAACGAAATTGTGATAATGTGTTGGCTGAGAAAAATATGTTTTATAACATAAAAATATTGGAAAAAGTTTGGAGGGGAAATAAAAAAGGTGTAACTTTGCACTCGCTTTCCGCAAGGGAGGTCAGCCGCGGAGGCGGCAGGGCCTGCGGAGAACGAGAAAATAAGGCTAAAGTTAAAATGGTTTAAAAAGCCGCAAGATATTTGCGGGGAATAAAAAACGG
>JAGAOW010000063.1 GCA_017889945.1 Muribaculaceae bacterium | reverse complement strand
ATTTTACTGCGTTTTCCGATAATTTCGCCCCTCAAATAGCTGCGTTTTCCGTAAAATTCCGGGTCAAGCAATCAAGATTGCAAGAATTATCATCCATACAACTCTATATATCAATTTGTTGTATCTTTGTAATCTAATAATAAACAAAGGAATACAATCATGGCACGACCTATCAAAGAAACCCCGGTATTAAGGGGCAAGGACGCTGAAAACTTCGCCAAGAGAATGGCGAATCCCGCTCCCGTCAGCAACGCTGAAAAGGAAGCTGCGAGAAAGGCGTATGAGGCGTTCAAAGCCATAAGTACATTTCCGATGTAATTTGGGTCAAGCCCCATTATTCGCCACAAATTTACGGTCTGTAGGGCTAAAAAAATAAGAAAACTCAAAATGAGATAAAAATTCCATTATCTCAAATTTTAACAAAAAAATGAGATAAGGAAAATATTATCTCATTTTTTATGATGTTCATAAATGGCATCCTGATGCTTAAGACCAGAATTCAACGATAAAGCATTTATACTTATTCATATACTCAATAATACATCACTATACAGAAACAGGGAGCAGAAAAATCTGCTCCCTGTTTCTGTACCCGGACCCGGGGTCGAACCGGGACGGATTGCTCCAACGGTGTTTGAGACCGTCGCGTCTACCGATTCCGCCATCCGGGCATAACGGCGACAAAGTTAAGGATTTTTTTTCAAGTTCACAAGTTTACATTTATGTGCTTTGGACGCGAATCAGCCAAAGTCTATAAAATGTGTTAAAACGTAGAGTCCTGTCGGCTTTTTAATTAATTTTGGAGTTAGTTACATAACGAAATAAGCATCCTCAACCCCAACCCGAAAACCCATGACCACAAAATCTAAAGACAGTTCGGCCAAGCCCAAAGCAGGCAAATCGTCAGAAAGCACAAAGAAGAGTCGCAGCCCCCGCCGCAAGTCAGTGCGCAAGCTCCCGATACTCAAAAATGACCCATGGCTCGAGCCGTATGCCGAGGCTATTACCGGCCGTCACGACGATGTGGTCAGAAAACTGGCAGAACTGACAGCCGGCAGCGGCAATCTTATAGATTTTGCCAACGCACACCGCTATTTCGGTCTCCACCGGCTTGCCGACGGCAAATGGGTGTTTCGCGAATGGGCACCCAACGCCACAGCGATTACGCTCATCGGCGATTTCTCTGACTGGCACGAGGAGGCGATGTACTCTCTCAATCCGCTGGGCAACGGCGTGTGGGAACGTATTTTCCCGGCAAACGCCATAAAACACGGCCAACTCTACAAGATGATGGTCCACTGGGACGGCGGAGAAGGCATGCGTATACCGGCCTATGCGACTCGCGTGGTCCAAGACCCGACAACGGCGATATTTTCGGCTCAGGTCTGGGAACCTGCCGAAGCATATAAATGGAAGACCGCGTCTTTCACGCCCGACACCAAGCCGCTGCTGATTTATGAGTGCCATATCGGCATGGCTCAGGAGCGCGAGGGCGTCGGCAGCTTTGAAGAATTTCGCGTCAATGTGCTGCCACGCATAGTCGCAGACGGATATAATGCGATTCAGATTATGGCCGTTCAGGAACACCCCTACTACGGCTCGTTCGGCTATCATGTCTCGAATTTCTTCGCGGCTTCGAGCCGCTTCGGCACACCCGAAGAACTCAAGGCGCTGATTGACGCCGCCCACAGCGAGGGCATAGCCGTAATCATGGACATCGTCCACAGCCATGCAGTCAAAAACGAGGCCGAAGGACTCGGGCGGCTCGACGGCAGCTATGACCTGTACTTCTACGGCGACGGACGCCGCGAACATCCGGCATGGGATTCGCTCTGCTTCGACTATGGCAAGAATGAGGTACTCCACTTCCTGCTCTCCAACTGCAAATACTGGATGGAGGAATACCACTTCGACGGCTTCCGTTTCGACGGAGTTACATCCATGCTCTACTACAACCACGGACTCGGTCAGGCGTTCAACGGCTACGGCGACTATTACAACGGCGCGCAGGACACAAACGCCATCACATATCTGACGCTTGCCAACAGCCTTATCCATGAATATAACCCCAACGCAATCACAATCGCCGAGGAAATGAGCGGAATGCCCGGACTGGCACTTCCCTTCAAGGACGGCGGCATCGGCTTTGACTACCGCATGGCGATGGGCATACCCGACTACTGGATAAAGACCCTCAAGGAGAAAAAAGACGAAGACTGGCATCCGACGTCGATTTTCTGGGAACTTACCAACCGCCGCGCCGACGAAAAGACCATCAGCTATGTCGAAAGCCACGACCAGGCATTGGTAGGCGACAAAACAGTCATATTCCGCCTGATAGACAAAGAGATGTACTGGCACATGGAGAAGGACGACGACAACATGACCGTCGCCCGCGGCATGGCGCTTCACAAGATGATAAGGCTCGTGACCATCGCGACCATCAACGGCGGCTATCTCAACTTCATGGGCAACGAATTCGGCCATCCCGAATGGATCGACTTCCCGCGCGAAGGCAACGGCTGGAGCTATAAATATGCCCGCCGTCAATGGGATCTCGTCGACCGTGAAGACTTGAAATATCAGTATCTTAACGCTTTCGACAACGCCATGGTCGAGCTTGTCGGCTCACACTACAACTTCCAGGCCCTGCCGATCAGAAAACTTTGGGAGAAAGACGACGACCAAGTGCTCGCATTCATGCGCGGCGACCTGGTGTTTGTGTTCAACTTCAACCCGTTCAAATCATTCGACGGCTACGGCATCCTTGCCCCGGCCGGCAGCTATCAGACAGTGCTGTCGAGCGACAGCCCCCTGTTCGGCGGCTACGGCAACATCGACGAAAAAGTGGAACATCTGACCCTCAGCGACCCGCTCTATGCGCCCCACGGCGTAGAGTGGCTAAAACTCTACCTGCCGTCGCGCACGGCAATTGTGCTCCGCAAGAAGCCCGCCGGCCGTCGTCATAAAAAACAATGATTTTTCAGCACAACACCAATCAATATGAAACATTTCCTTCTTTCCGCCTTAGCCATCCTGTCGACGACAATCTATAGCTCCGGCGCAGCACCCGCCGTAAGATATCAGGCTGGAGACACAGCGGCTGTCAGAATCGTCGGCCGCACCGAACGCTCGGCTGCCGACGGCAGTGTGCGATTCGACTGGAGCGGCGTCTACGCCGAAACCCAGCTCAACGGACGCAGCCTGCAACTCCGCGCCGGTTCGACAGGCAAGAGCTACTTCGACGTCACGATTGACGGAAAGCACAGCGACAAAATATTAATCGCCTCGCCCGACACCCTAATTACCATAGCTGAAAAGCTCCCGCGCGGCGTTCACAACATCTCCATTCGCAAATGCACCGAAGGCCGCACCGGCATGACGACTTTCAGCGAATTCATCCTTCCCGCGGGCGGAACACTGACCGCCACATTGCCTCGCGGTCGCCACATCGAAATCATAGGCAACTCGCTCTCGGCCGGCTACGGAACAGACAGCAACGACCCGCGCGCACCGTTTACTGCCGAAACCGAGAACTGCAACCTCGCTTACTCGACCATCATCCCGCGCTACTATGACGCCGACTACACCATCATCGCCCATTCGGGTCAGGGAGCGGCACGCAACTACGGCGACTCAGACCGAGTGTCGAAAACATCGATGCGACACCGTTTCCGCCAGACTCTCGACATGGATACAGCCTCGCGCTGGCATTTCGGAGACTATCGCCCCGACCTCGTCATGATCAATCTCGGGTCAAACGACTTCTCGACCGAACCGCACCCCTACCGCCGCGAATTTGTCGACGCCTACTGCGAGATTATTTCCGACATTCAGACACACTACGGCGAGTCGACGCCAATACTCTGCGTAATGCCCTACGCAATGGGGCCTGACATCGAAGACTTCTTCAAAGACATATTCCAACAGGCCAAAGCCAATCTCCACTTCATCCGCATGCCGGTCGACTATCTCAACTGGGACAGCGACCGCGGCGCAAACTGGCATCCTAACTATCAGGGGCAAAAGAAGATGGCGATGCTGATCATACCTTACATCGCCTCAATCACAGGCTGGGACTTCCCGACCAAAGCGGTCGAGTAATCAGAACCAGACATCAAAACGCTGACGAGGGAAGCGCGGAGAAGCGATTATAATCGTCATCGCCCGGCCATTGTCGAAACGGATGCCGTGACTGACACGCGACCACAGCGTCTCACACGTCGTCGCACTACGGCGGCGCATGTCAGGAAAAATGTAGACACGCTGCCCGTCAGACGAAGGTTCGCCAAGACAACAATCATCGTTGACAATGACCATGTCGGCATCGTCAGGCTCGCCGACTATTGAGGCTGACTGCCGGGCCGACTTGACTGCCAGGCGCTCGGCCTTCGAATTGCTCTCGCCGATAATCGCCACAGTCGACGGCGAAAACTTGGCCACAACGCGAAAAATCAGTTTTATCTTATCGGGCCGTAGCGTCGTGTCGCTCAGATTGCGGCATGCGGCGTCAATGCGCTCGTAGGCATAATAAGGCAGCCGCTCGCGGAGCGTCAGAGTAATAAATTCGTAGGCAAAAGGCGAATGGACGCCAAAGCCGCGGCCATGACGCCAACGCTTGTAAGACCTAATCAGACTGAAGTGCATTTTCTGAAAGAAATCACTATGCCGCCGAGGCAAAGCAGATAAATCAGCACTATACAAATGTATGCGACAGTCGTCGTGGTGTGAATCGACTGCGGGTCGAAGGTCATCACAATCTCATGCTCGCCGGCGGGCACGGGCAAAGCGCGCAAGAGATAGTCGACCCTGCCAATCGGCGCTTCCTCGCCGTCGACCGTAGCATGCCAGCCCCAGGGGAAGTAAACCTCGGAGAAGACACCGAGACCGCCATTGCGCGTAGATGCCTTGTATGTCAGACGGTTGGGTGTGTAATCGGTCAGATAGACAGTGTCTGACGGCTCTTTTGCAGGCACATTGTTGCCGAGGACATCGGCAAAACGCTTATCGGCCACTGCAGTCCGCGCAGGGTCGATTTGTCCGAGCGCAGCCATCTCTTCATCGGCATTGCCGACATAGAAAATCGAATCTACAAACCATGCGTTGCCGAGAGCATTTTCATTTGCTATCACGGGATAGTCCTTGTCGCCGGTAATGATGTAGCGCGTATTGAGCATGTCGAGAATGCGGTAGTTGGCGGCAGCTTCTCTGACAGCAGGCTGATAGCCGGCTGCGACAGAGTCATCGCGCAGTTCAGGATAATAGCCCAATGCAAGCACCGGGCGGAGTCGCCGCTGAATCAAATCTTCATAGCGGATGAGTTTGGCTGCATGATAGCCTCCGAGCATTTTGTGGAAATAGGAGCGGTCGGCAAGGTCGAAACCGGGTATGTCAAGCACCCTGTAATTCGGGTCGGCGTCTTCGAGTATCATGCGGTCGACAGCGTCGGGCGTGAAGCTCGCGGAGCTTTCAGACTGCGCGGGAGCGAAACTTGAATGAGAGATATAGCGTTTGTCGACTCCATAGAGGTCGATCAGCACCAGCAGTGCAATCGCACCAACACCGACAACGGGTTTGAGCGAACCTTTGCAGCTGAAATACAGGACAATAAAGCCTAAGGCAATGAAAAGCAACGAGCGCAGACCGTCGGCCTTGACCATGCCGTAGCGCAGACTTTCGATGGCCGACACGTTGGCGGGGTTGGAGAGAGAATACTGATAGACGGCGGCATCGGTCTGGGCGCGGTCCATGCCATACTGGCCGGCCATCTGCTGTACCTGCTGCTGAATATTCTGAGCCACAGAGTAGTCACCCGATGTGATTGCGTCGCCAAACACCGACGGCACTACGGCAGCGACAAGACATATGAGCGCCGTCGCGGCAAACGACCAAAGCATAGGTTTGCGGTAGACCCGCAATGCGTCGGGCGTTGTCAACATGCGGTGCAGCCCCATGACAGCCAAGAGCGGAATGGTAAACTCAGCGATTACGAGTATGCTCTCGACGGCCCTGAACTTGTTGTAGAGCGGGAAATGATATATCATCAAATCGGTCAGAGCCTTGAAGTTGGCGCCCCAGGCGAGAAGTATCGACAGAACGGTCATGGTCAGCAAGGCCCATTTGACCGGGCCGCGGACTATGAAACAGCCAAGTATGAACAGAGCCAAAATCAGCGCTCCGACATATACAGGGCCGTTAGTTCCCTCTGAATCATTGAAATATTGGCTTAAATAGGGCAAGAACGTCGACTGCGGTCCTCCGGCATATTGCGCCGCGTCGGGCAGCTTGTCGAGGCCGAGATAGGTCATCTGACCGTTCTCGGGACGGGCCGATGCACCACCTTTGACATTGGGAATGAGCAAGGAGAAGGTTTCAGCCTTGCCGTAGCTCCATCCTACAATCTGATCGTAGGGCATGCCGCCGGTAGGCTTGGGTGCAAGAGCGTCGTCGCCCTCGTCGGCTGCTGAAAGCGGAGTCAGCTCCGACTGAGCGCGTTTTGTCTCCTTGGCATATTCATAGGTATTGTAGATGCTCGGAAGATTGGCGCCCACGGCGAGCAAACCGGCCGCAAGCGAAACGGCTGTCGCGATGCCCCACTGTCTGACTTTCTTTTCTCTGACAGCCGTGACGAGCCAGGCAATGACCAGCGCCAGCATCACAAAGAAGAAGTAATAGGACATCTGCGGATGATTGGCGTTGAGCTGCATCATGGCGAAGAGCGACAGCATGGCTGCTCCGCCTATGTAGCGGCCGCGGTAGACCAGCATCAGGCCGGCGATTGTCGGAGGGATGTAGGCGAGTGTGACGAATTTCCATATATGTCCGGCGCCTATGATGATGATGAAGTAGGTCGAGAAGCCCCAGGCGATAGAACCGAGCAGGGCATAGTACCAGCGCATCTTCATCACAAAAAGCAGGATGAGGAAGCCGAACATCATCATAAACAGCAAATTGGATGGAGCGGGCAAACCGAGACCATAGACCGTATCTATCCATGAGAACAATGAGTTTGACGGATAGGAGGGCGAAATCTGGAAAGTGGGCATACCGCCGAACAGCGAGTTTGTCCACAAAGCTTTTTCGCCTGTCGCATTTTCAAAGGCCAAGGCTTCCTGACCGTTGGCTATGCCTTGATGGATGTCTGACTGACGGAGGCTGTTGCCCTCGATTGAATCAGGATAGAAAAACGCCAGTGATATAAACGCAAGTATAGCTACAGAAGCCAAAAAGCCTCTGAATTGCGTGTTCTTGAAAATTTTGGTCACTTAGAAATGGATTTTTGAAGTCGTTATTATTCTTCGCAGTAAATGGGGATTACCCTGTTAATCGAATTGTCGAGCGAAATGAGGGTCTCTGTGCCTGTAACGCCGGGAATCATTTGAATCTTGTTGTTGAGCAAGTCCATCAGATGCTCGTTGTCGCGGGCGACGAGCTTGATAAGCATGGTGTATGGGCCGGTCGTAAAGTGACATTCGGTAACTTCGGGAATCTTTTCGAATTCGGGCACAACGTCGCGATACATGGCACCGCGCTCGAGATTGACACCTATATATGTACAGGTTGCATAGCCGAGAACCTTGGGATTGACAGTATAGCCAGAACCGGTAATGACCTTGAGATCAATCAGCCGCTGAATACGCTGATGAATAGCTGCGCGTGAAACACCGCATTCCATTGCTACGTCTTTTGACGGTATGCGGGCGTTGCGCATTATGATTTGGAGTATTTTTCGGTCCAGATTATCGATTTTTTCCATTTTGCGTTTTGGTTAGTTCTTAAAATATTTATGATTGCGAATTTAGTCATTTTGACATTAATATTCTAATCTTTGATTAAAAATTTAATGTTTTTTACAAAAATCTCGTCTTAATCATATCAAAGTGTCAGAGCAAACAAGCGATTAATTTGCTGCGGGCCGACAGCAATTATCTCTCCGATAGGTTATAGGAAGCCTAAAAAACACTATCTTTGCACAACGCTATCGAAGCAAATAATACCATATCAAACCAATATTCTATATATCATACAAATAATGGCCATCACTCACAGAATAAAAACAGCCTGTCTTTATTTAGTTTTCGCAGCACTCGGACTTAATGCCGACGAACCTTCGGGCTACTACAGTACTTGCGAAAATCTAGGTGGAGAAAACCTGCTTAAAGCTCTTTATTCAAAAATATCTTCACACACCAATGTCGGCTACGACGGTCTGTGGTCTCTCTATAAAACTTCAGATGTGAAGCCCAACGGCAAGATCTGGGATATGTATTCGACCAAGGAATGGCCGACAAACAGCCAGCAGTGCGGCCAGTACAAGATTGTCGGCGATTGCTACAACCGCGAGCACTCTTTCCCAAAGAGCTGGTTCAGCAAGGGTTCGCCAATGGTGAGCGACGCATTCCATATCTATCCTACCGACGGCAAAGTCAACGGTCAGCGCAGCAATTATCCCTACGGCGAATGCGCCAACGGAACAACACTGCCGTCGAACGGCTCTGTCAAAGCCCTCGGACGCCTTGGGTCTTCGACCTTCAGCGGTTATAACGGCACGGTGTTTGAACCTGTCGACGAATATAAAGGCGATTTCGCACGCAGCTATTTCTACATGGCTGCATGCTACTATAATAAAATCGGCAACTGGAATTCGCCCATGCTCGCCGGCAACAATTACCCGGCATTTACTTCGTGGGCAATCAACCTGCTTCTGAAATGGCACCGCCAGGACCCTGTCAGCAAAAAGGAAACCGACCGTAACGATGCGGTCTACGCCCGTCAGCACAACCGCAATCCGTTTATCGACCATCCCGAAATGGCTGAGTATATCTGGGGCAACAAGAAAAACGAACGCTGGTCGTCAGACACAAACAAAGAGCCTGAAATTAACTCTCCTGCAAGCGGTTCGACCATCGACTTAGGCATCACATCGGCCGGCGACTATCAGCTGATACGCACAATAACCGTCAAAGGCTCACACCTGACCCAGAACGTGAGCGTCTCAAGTTCTGACAGTCATTTCACAGTTACTCCGACAAGCCTCGCCGCTTCGAGCGTCAACAGCGATGCGGGAGCAAAGGTAAGCGTAATGTTTAAAAACAGTGTGGCCGCCAAGTCGGCTTCGACACTGACTTTCCGCAGCGGCACGGCTGTGTCGACCGTAAACGTCAAAGCCGAAACCGTCGAAGGACTTCCGGCTCTCCCGGCTACAGACATTACCACTGAAGGTTTCACAGCCCGCTGGGTATGTATCGGCGATGAATTCGACGGCGGCACATACAAACTGACGGTCTACAAAGGCCCGGATGTCGTCGCACAATATGATGTTAATGCAAAAGCAGAAACATATGAAGTCGGCAATCTTGAGCCGACGACCGCCTACAGCTACACTTTGAGTTCTCGCAATCAAACTTCTAACGCCGTCGATGTGACAACCGCGACGCCCATGCCGGCCGTCAACTTCTATTACGACGGCGACCTGAGCTTCTCGGCTGTTCCGGGCGAAGCATCGGAAGCTGCCGAACTTCTGGTTGAAATCGAAAACATCGACACAGACGTCGAAATCGAAGTCAACGAGCCCTTCGAACTCAGCACAGACAAGAGCAACTGGTCGACCAAAATCACTCTTAACGTCGACGAAGACCGCTGTTACCTCAGAGTGAACAGCGCCAAAGCCGGTGTGTTTGAAACCTCAATCACAGCGACAGCAGGCGAATATGTCAATGACGACGCAACAGTTCAGGCCATCGTCTGCGAACTGACCAACTTCATCGAGGACTTCGAGGCCCTGATTACCACTTCGGGCTATGAAGGCGGAGAGTGGGTTGGCACAGCCGCCACATGGTATCTCGACGATGTCGGCATGTATGCCACCGATAAGTCAGAGGCTCACAACGGCAAACAGTGTGTCCGCTACGGCAAGAGCACAACCAGCAGCATCGAAATGCTGACCGACACGCCAAACGGCGCAGGCACAGTCGAACTCTACGGCAAACGTTGGTCATCGTCGGACGGCGACGCCACAGTCGAGCTGCTTTATTCGACAGACCAAGGCAAGAGCTGGACATCGGTAGGCACAGCCACATTCAACTCTGATTCTTATAATAAATACACCTTCACGGTCAACCGTCAGGGCAACATTCGCCTCAAATTCGCGCAGACCAAAGGCAAACGCTGCTTTATCGACGACATCGCAGTCAGCAACTACACGGCTTCATCGTCGATCGACCCTGTCGAAAACTATCACGCATGGGATGCATATTGCCGCGACGGACAGCTCATCGTCGAGGCTTCGTCAAAGACAAAAGCTGCGATTTACGGAGTCGACGGCATCACATACCATAACGGCACAGTCGCCAGCGGCGAAACAAGCTTCAACCTGCCCGCAGGACTCTATATCGTCTCCATCGGCGACTTCACCCGCCGCGTACTGATAAAGTAAAATCACATCAAATCCCTCAAAACCCGAACTAAAGCATTATAGCTTAGCCGGAATGCAAAACGAGCCCCATTGCCGATGCGGCAAT
>JAGAOW010000062.1 GCA_017889945.1 Muribaculaceae bacterium | reverse complement strand
TGTCATTCATGATAAATAACTAAAGATGCTTCAAAAAAGTTTTTAGTAAAGGGTTCAAAATGTTAAATCAAATGACTTGCACGTTAATAATATCGACTTATAACCGTCCTGACGCTCTGAAACTGTGTTTGCTCAGCGCTATAAATCAGAGCCTTCTGCCATCAGAAATCATCATAGGCGATGATGGCTCGCGCGAGGAGACCGCCAAGGTCATAGACGAAATCAGAGCGATATCTCCTGTTCCGATAGTCCATGTCTGGCAGGAAGACAGCGGATTCCGTCTGGCAAAAATGCGAAACAAATGTGTCGTTGCCGCCAAAGGAGAGTATATAATAGAATGTGACGGAGATATAATTCTGCACCGTCATTTTGTGAGAGATCATATGTCGATGGCTAAACGCGGACATTATCTCAAGGGTGGCAGAGTCAATCTCGGAAAAGAGCTGACCGATAAGTTGTGTGCAAAGGGAGAGAAGGCTAAGGTCGGTTTCTTTACGCCGGGAGTAGAGGCCAAAAGAGAAAACAGCCTGTATATGCCGCGATTTGCGCGAATGATTGCTCCATATTACCGCCGGCACAAGGAATCGGCCCTCGGCTGCAACATGTCATTTTTTAAAGATGACTTTTTTGCCATCAACGGCTATGACGAATACTATGTGGGCTGGGGCGGAGAAGACATTGATTTCGGCCGCCGTCTGCAACGCAACGGTCTGTCGAAACTCCATCTGAAATTTGCCGGAATAGTATTTCATCTGTGGCACGAGGACAAATTTATGTATAACAAAGACCAAAATCTGGAACACAGCAAGCGCATCGATGAGCAGCAGCCGGTCCGCTGCCGCGACGGCGCAGACAAATATCTGTCGCCTGACGGCGAAGCGATAATAATCAAGTAACAAAATTACTGATATAAACAAGCAGATATATAAAACAAGCAGGGCGGTCCGAGAGAGGCCGCCCTGCGATGTTTATGACAATACGGGGGTTATTTGCGGATAAATTCTTTTGAGACTTTGTTGCCGCGACGAACGATAAAGATGCCGTTGTCAGGGTTAGCAACTTCAACGCCCTGGAGGTTGTAGTAAACAGCGGGAGCATCATTAGAATCAACGATGATGTCGCCGATGCCGCCTACGTTCGTGTTCTGCCAGTTGAGAGCGGGAAGGCCGTTAAAGAGTTTGCCTTCGTTGAAAGCGTCCCAGTTCTGAATTGCAGCGATAGCATTAGCATCGCCTGCGGGAACGACTGTCACGCCATCGGGAGCAACCCCTGAACCAAACGCAAAGACGTTGGCTGCATCAAGATTATCGCCTCCGTTGGCCACGAGGTTGGTTACTGTACCCGAAACAGTTGCCGAAACGTAGCTGTTGTCGAGTGAGAGCGTAGCGCCGAGATTGCCTACAAGACCGCCGGCCTTAGCTCCATTTTCAACAGTGACCTGAGCATAGAAATTAGATATGCTCGCAACATCGGCTGTTGTGCCGATCGCGCCGTTAACGGTAGTTGTGCTGCCGCCTACAGACTTGCCTGTAACAAATACGTTGTCGATGCTGTGGACGATGTCTGGAACCCATAAGCCACCAAAGAAGCCTGCGAGAATGCCGCCTTCGAACCAGTCGGCTTCACTGTAAGCGTCAACAATGCCAAGATTTTTGACTGTACCTAAAATGACACCGAAAACAGTTGTGCTGTAGTAAGCTTTATCGCCTACACCAGCGATGCGATATTTAGGAGCGAAGTTTTTGATCACATGGTTCTGACCATCGTAGTGGATAGCGCGGTTGTATTCGCCGCTATGACCGTTTGGAGCAATATATTCTTCAACACCGGTCATGTCTATGTCGGCAGTCTGAACAAAATAAGTCTGAGCATCAGGTTTCATAAGTTTCCACATGTTGCCGAGATCATCGGCTGTTGCAATCTGATAAGGATTTGCTTCAGTCCCGTCAGGTGCAGCTTCTCCGCCGACAGTCAGTTTGAGCATGGCTGCGTATGCGCCGGGGAGAGTCGGGGTCAGGTCGTCTTTAGTGCCTGTGGCAGCATAAGTATAAATGTTGAATGTGTTTTCATCGACAGGTTCGACAGAGATTGTGCCCATGCCGTAAGAGTTGCAGTAATCAGAGTTCATCCATGAAGCAACGCATTGACCGGTTTTCATGTCAAACACACCGATAGTCATCGCACCTTTGACGGTAGAGTATATACTTATGTCCTTAACCGAACTGTCGACATAGTTGCGGACCATGTATTGACGGCCGGCATAGCTGAAAACGGCAGAACCAAGGTAGCGGCGGTTGCCTATGCCTTCTAACGGAGTCATCAAGCCTTTGTCGAAGTCTGTGACATAACCGTTGCCCACCCATATCGGGCTTGTTGCATGGTCAGCACCGTAGGGAGCGTAGAATGCCAATTCGGGAGCATCGCTGTTAAGAATTTCATCAACGGTAGCATATTTGGGAGAGGGAGATACCAATCCACCCATTGCACCAAGTTCGTCACTGAGATTAGGGGAAGCCTTTGCGGTCAGAGATGTCACTTTAGAGCCATCGCCTTTGAAGTGGAACATGACAACTAAACCACTTCCGGAAGTAGTAGCATAGCCGATGCCGCCTTTTTCGCTTGTCACATCGCCCACGATATGGCCGATGATGTCGAGACGGCCACTGAGTCCGAGCGATTCAACAGGAGTGGCAAGAGTGATGTCGGTAACCTCGCCCTGAGGATTAGCAACGCCCCATTCCATTACAGAAAGAGTAGGGTCGATAAAGCAATAGTTGAAAATGATGTTTCCGGCATCGTCGGTAGAGATAGCCGTTCCGTTCCATTTTGCGACGGCGGGTGTATGTGTGTTATTTTCTCCCCAAGCGGTAACTGTGACCGGCGAAAGTTTTGCAAAGACTGAAACTTCTTTAGTCAGGCCGTCGTAAGTTATGATGGCATTGTCTTTGTGACTTGTGGTGTAAATTTTGCCACCTTTGCCAACGCCGAAACGCGAAACAGTCGCAGTGCCGGGATTTGAAACAGTCGGGTTGCCCCATCCGCCGTCAATGCCGGGGATTGGATTGGCAACGCCGTTTTGAACACCGTTAACCCAAACCTCTTCGAGGTTGAATTCTAACTGGGCTGAAGCAACTAAAGGCAGAGCGAAGGCTGCGAGAGCCAAAGTGCGTAAAGTTTTGTTCATGGTTAAAAAGTTTAAAGTTTAGTTTGATTAATAAGGTATCACAAATGTAGCAAACATGTTTTGATATTTGTTTGCAATGATTTTAAATTTTTTATGAACAATTAAAAATGACAATGACGTCTTACTCTTTTGATGAAAACTTTCGAAATTGAAGCATTGTTTTTTCATAGAAAAATGGTAATATTGTAACTATTATGAGTTAGGTCTGCAATCAAAGAACCGATGTGAATTATTAATTACTCCTTATATAATATAACATGAACATAACTGACATTCATTCTCCGGCCGACATCAAAGGCAAATCGTTAGCCGAACTTCAGCAGATATGCGCCGAGCTCCGCAAGGTGCTGATTAAAAAACTTGCAGCCCACGGCGGTCATGTCGGGCCTAATCTCGGCTTCCTTGAACCTACGGTGGCGCTTCACTATGTGTTCGACGCGCCAAAAGACAAAATCGTGTTTGACGTGTCGCATCAGACCTATGTCCACAAGATGCTTACAGGCCGCATCGAGGCTTTTGTCGACCCGGCAAAATATGATGATGTGACCGGTTACACCAACCCGGCTGAAAGTGAGTATGATTTATTCAGCATAGGTCATACGTCGACATCGATTTCGCTTGCGTCAGGCCTTGCGCGAGCCCGCGACCTCTCAGGCGAAAAGTATAATGTCGTCGCAGTGATAGGCGACGGGTCGCTCAGCGGAGGTCAGGCGTTTGAAGGCTTGGATATGGCATCGACCGAGGGAACTAATTTCATCGTTGTTGTCAATGACAATCAGATGTCGATAGCTCCCAATCACGGGGCGCTGTATGAAAATCTCGCACTTCTGCGCGAGACCGAGGGTAAGGCCGAGAATAATTTTTTCAAATCGCTCGGATATGATTATATATATGTAGGGCAGGGAAACAGTCTTGAAGCATTGATTGCAGCTTTCAGCAAGGTCAAGGATTCAGAGCGCCCCGTAGTGGTTCATCTCAATACAGTCAAAGGACTCGGTCTGCCTGTGGCGGAGGAACATAAAGAACGTTTCCATTTCCACGGACCGTTTAATCCCGAGAGCGGCGAGTCGACCGTTGCAGACAGCGGACCGGATTATATAGACATATTTGCAAATTATATGCTTGACCGCATGCAGCGCGACCCGAAGACAGTGCTTCTGACGGCCGGTGTGCCCGGAGCTATAGGCTTCGGCCCGTCGCAACGCGAACAGGCCGGTCGTCAGTTTATCGACGTCGGCATAGCCGAAGAACAGGCTGTGGCGATGGCATCAGGATTGGCAAAGGGTGGTTTTAACGCAGTTGTCGGCGAACCGGCGACATTTATCCAACGCGCCTATGACCAACTTGAGCAGGATGTATGTATCAACGGTATGCCGGTCGCGTTTGTCGATTTCTATGGCGGTGTATGGGGCATGAACGACGAAACGCACCTCGGTTTTCTTGATATTGCGATGTTCAGCAATATTCCGACTTTCTTAACATTGTGTCCGACATGTGCCGAAGAATATGTGGCCATGCTCGAATATGCCATCAGTCAGAAGTCTCAGCCTGTGCTTGTGCGCACACCCGGAGGAAGGCTTGTGCACCGCGACGGCGACTTCGACTTCGACTATTCGAAGTGCAGCTACGAGACTGTGCGCGAAGGAGCTGAGGTGGCAATCATAGGCGTAGGCGATTTTCTGCCTATGGCTCTTGAGGCCGCCGACATTGCAGCGAAGAAAGGATTGGCTGTCAAGGTTATCAATCCGCGTAATGTCAGCAATCTTGATGAAAACTCGCTCAATGAGCTTAAATCGTTCAGACTCGTAATCACTCTGGAAGACAATCAGGTCGACGGAGGCTACGGCCAAAAAGTAGCTGCATATCTGGCACAGTTCGGCGTCAAAGTCAATGTGCTTGGTCTGCCTAAGGCATTGCTTGACCGCTATAAAGCAAAAGAACTGCTTGAACAGCATGGCCTGACACCAGAAAATATTGCAGACATTGCTGTTAATTGTTAAGTACACATTATTATAATAGAACGGCGGGCGGCTCTAATCGGGCCGCCCGCCGTTTATAATGATTATGCCATGTCAGACGAGAACGATTTGCTCGAGTGTCGCCATCGCGCCGAGACGAAGGATAGAGTCGGCGAGACTCTTATACTGCCGGACGAATTTTTCACTCATTGAGGGAGCGGCCGCAGAGAAAGCCGGGAGTGTGAGGAAGTCGATTGGATTGTCGCTCTGAGCCAAGGCGAGGTCGGCTATGTCGACCCATGGTTCGTCGATCTCGAATTCGACACCCTTGTCGTCGCGCTGATATTTCAGGCAGTGGCGATAGGCAGCGAAAAGGTAGGCCAGACGGGTCAGAGTCTTGTCGTCGCGGATAAGCGCTGCAAGTGTCGGAACGATGTAGACGGGGAATTTTGATATGCCGTCGGTGCAGAGGCGTCCGACCTGATCGCCGAGCGAGCGGTTGCCCAAGCGTTGGATGACAGACTGTTTGTAGGCAATAAGGTCAAGTCCGGCCGGAGTCTTGACATAGGGTGTGACATCAGTGTCCATGAATTCGCATACGAGCTTGACGATGCGGCTGTCGGCCATAGCTTCGTCGACTTTACGGTAGCCACCGAGGAATGCGGGGTAGGCGAGCATGGTCTGAGCCCCATTGAGCAGACTCAGTTTCATGTCGGCATATGGGGCGATGTCATCGGTAAAAGTAACTCCGACTTTTTCCCACGCCGGACGTCCGGCCGCAAAGCGGTCTTCGATAATCCAGCGGATGTAGCTTTCGCTTCCGACCGGCGCTGCGTCGTCGCTTCCGCTTATGCCGTTGAGTCTTTCGACATCTTCAGGAGCGGTTTCGGGAGTGATGCGCTCGACCACGCTGTTAGGGAAAGTGATGTTTGTTTCGGCCCATAGGGCGACATCCTTGTCGAAGGCATTCAGAAACGCCATGACCGCCCGGCGGGTCGTGTCGCCATTGCGGCGAAGATTGTCACAGGAGAGTATGGTCACAGGGCCGGCGTTTGCATTACGTCGGCGCAACAAGCCCTGAGCCAGATAGCCGAACACCGATATCGGAGTGCCGGGTGTATTCAGATCCGTTTTGACAGCGATGTTGTCAAAATCGAATTCGTCGGTCTGCGGGTCGATGTTGTAGGGGCTTTGGGTAATGGTCAGAGTTATAATCTTAGTGTCGGGAGAGGCTATTTTGTCGATGATTTTGTCGGCGTCGTCGTGTGCCCACATGACGTCGACGAGAGAGCCGATCTGTCGGCTCGCCGTAGTTCCGTCGGGGTTGAATTCTGTCAGGGTGTAGAGCCCGTTCTGAGCTTTAAGCGATTGGTAGACATCGCGGTCACTGTCGAGCAGCATTGCACCGGCGACGGCCCATGAACTTTGGTCGGGATTATCGGCAATCAGACTGTCGGTATAGCGTTCCTGATGAGCGCGATGGAAGTTGCCTACACCGATGTGGACTATGCCTGTTTTCAAGGCAGAGCGGTCGTAGGTCACAGTTTTTGCATTTGAAGTCATAAGAGTTGCTTAAATAGTGAAAATTAATCTTTTCACAGATAACAATCTCCGACTCTTAAATGTTGGGGAAACGTGCCCTTAAAACGCCATGTGGAAAGCTATGCGCACACCGCTTCGGTCAATCTGATATTCGGGATGGCGGTAGCTCAGACGCCATACATAGTCGACACGCAGACATCTGAATATATTGTCAATGCCGACCGATGCTTCCATATACGGGCCGCGGTCCATGCGCGAGACTGTCGCGTCGGCCGGATATGCCAGCAAGGAGGGGTTGAGCGAAGGGAGATTGCGGTCGCTCAGGCGTCCATAGAAACCGCTGAACGAAAAAGCTTCGCGGAACTTCGCCTCCTTAAGTCCGGGAATGAGATTGAACAACAGGCCATTGGGGCAGTATGTGACAAACCATGAAACCTGCGAGTCGTTGATGAACTCCATCGGGTTGAGCAGGGCGAAACTTTCAGGATGGATGGTGTAGCTGAGGTTAGCGTTGGGGATGATGAGGTCGAGATAGGGCGAACGACTCCAGACCTGAGCCCCCGAGGCCATGGCATCGATATAGCCGAAAGCCGAGAGCCAAAAACGTTTCTGGACGCTGAATTCGGTCTTGCTTACGGGGTATTCGGAAGCGAAAGCCGGAGCGAGAGTGTGGCTCAGTGTAAATATGGGAGCATCGAGGTTGACGGGATAGCGGTTGGTTCGGGACTGGAAGAATTTTTCGCCGGGGGCGTAACGCAGAGTGAGGTTGATTGAGTTCTGTGTAAAGGCTGACATGGAATTGCCGTAGCCGTTGACAAAGGGAATCCAGGCCGTCGCCTCCCGTCGGTCGTTGCGCAGTGTGGCCGTCAGCGAAAAATTGTTATACAGTTCGAGAGTATATTTCAGGTCGGTTTCGCGGTGGTATATGACGTTGCGGTCGGTCATGCGCTTGAGCGATAAAAAGACGTTGTCGGCATTGGTAAACAGATAGTGCTGACCGACGTAATCGAGGTCATAGAGGTGGGTCAGGCGCAGAGAGTGGACGGGGAATTCGCGCGAATGTCGTTTTTTATCGTGGAACGAGTATTCGACCTCGCCGCTGTATTTCCATTTGTGGTCGCGTGTGCCATATGCGCCGAAGCCTCGGAAAAACCAATGCGGACTCAGTTTGGCCGTAGTCAGACCTCCGAGTCGCATACGGACACCTTCAATGTCGTTGAAACTGACTGTGGTGTTGACCGGGCCATATTCAAATTTATCGCCAAGAGGTATGTAACCCTGAATGAACGAGCTGATTACGCGTGCGCCGTAGTAGAACAATTTCGATTGGCCGAGCCGCTTCAGCATCGCACCGACCCGGCTTTCCTGTCGCGACATCGGTTCAAGCCGGGCATTGGCCCAGAAGATATCTGAGCGGGAGTTGACGCTGTCGTTGACAAATTCGCGCTGCATTTTGTCGAACATCGACAGGTCGGCCGGCGGCTCGAAAGAGTGTGAGCCGTAGCTTGTGTTGCGACGGACATAAAGGCTCGGCAAGCCGGGCAGAGGAGCGAGTTCGAGAGTGAGGTCGTCGCGTTTTTTGAGACGCGTTCCGTCGGGCGCGTTCTCATAGGTCTGGGCGAGATTGAAGCGCTGGACGAAATTGAGGTTTATTTCGTGCGGAACGCTGATCTCCACACGGCGTATGGTCATCGCCGAGTCGCCGAGGACGACATATATATGGCCTGTGAAGCCGAATGTCGAGCGGTTGAAGGGATAAAACGACAGTACCGCACATGAATCGGTCTCGACCATGACAGTGTCGGTCAGATAGAATTTGTAGAAATCGGGCGCGATTGGCGACAGCGGGCTGACGAAGCGGTTCTGCAGAAGATTGATGTCGCGGTCGTAGAGATTGACTTCCCGGAGGATGTCTTCGAGGTAGACCTGGGAGTTGTCGGTGTTTCCGACTTTGTCTATGCCGGTGGTGGAAAAGCCGTTGACTGTCGTTTTGACCGAACGCGGTTTGCGACGGTAATTGACAGTAGATGCCTTCTCTTTGACCGAGAGGTTAAGAATCGGTTTGCCCGAAACATCTGATGTGTCGACGTATTCGCGCAGCATAGGATAATGGCGCAGAAGCCAGTTGTCGGCATTGGGGTCGAAGTCGTTTATCGCCAATGTGATACGTTCATATTTGTCGTAGCTGTAGTAGTCGTGGGCAAGCGGGTCGCCGACAGAGGCACTGTTGCGCAGACGTTTGGCGAACTCAAGTGCGGGATTGTTCTTTTTTGAATATTTCTTTTTTCTGACAATGACTTCGTCGAGTTCGGTTGTGGAAGGCGGCAGATAGACGACAATCATGTTGTAGTTGTCGCGGTGGATTGGTAGTGTGCGCGAGGCGTAGCCGATGCAGGAGACTTTTATAAGTGTGTCGGCAGGGGTCATCGGAATGCCGAATATGCCGCGAGAGTCTGATACAGTGCCTCTCGCCGCTCCCGGCACGACCACCGACGAGCGCGGCAATGCTTCGCCCGAGATAGAGTCGCGGACTATGCCCTGCAGGAAGTAGCTGCCCGAATTGGTCTTGCCCGGAAGAACATTGTCCTCGGCTCGGGCTATGAATGAGACCAGAGCAAGCAGCAGTATTATTATCGTAGAACGACTGAAACGCATTTCGCGGCGAATGATTATCTTTGTGGTGTCAAAAAGTTTAACAAATATTGCCGGCATTGGTTTGCCGGACTTGTATGGCATATGGCAAAAGAAATCGAACGTAAATATCTTGTCGTGTCTGACAGCTACCGTCGGATGGCATGCGGTTCGCGTAAAATCCTTCAAGCTTATCTCAACCGTGACCCGCGGGCGACTGTCAGGGTGCGTATTGCCGATGATCGGGCTTATCTGACAGTCAAAGGCCGCAATGAGGGAGCGGTCAGGGATGAGTGGGAATATGAAATTCCGGTTGAAGACTCCCTTCATATGATAGAACGCTGTGCGAGCGGAACTGTCATTGAAAAGACCCGTTGGCTTGTCGACTTCGGCGGCCGCCGCTGGGAGATCGATGAGTTTGGTGGACTCCGTTCGGGGCTTGTCGTCGCCGAGGTCGAATTGCCGTCGGCCGAGGCCGAGGTTGAACTTCCGCCCTTTGTCGGAGAGGAAGTTACGGGCGATGAGCGCTACTACAATTCCTCGCTTTGAGGCTTGTCGCGCCTGACAAGGGCTACGACGTTCTCCACATGCTGGGTGTGGGGGAAGATGTCGACCGGCTGGACGGCTTCAACGGCATATTTGCAGTCGAGCAGCGCGAGGTCGCGGGCCTGAGTGGCGGGATTGCAGCTGACGTAAACGATTCTTGCAGGTTCGGCCCGCAGTATCACGTCGACAACGTCATTGTGCATGCCGGCACGAGGCGGATCGACAATCATCACATCGGGTCTGCCGTGGACGGCAATAAAATCGTCGGTAAGCACATCCTTCATGTCTCCGGCGAAGAACTCGGTGTTGCCGATGCCGTTGAGCTCGGAGTTGACTTTAGCGTCGGCAATAGCGTCGGCCACATATTCGATGCCGATGACTTTGCGTGCATGTCGGCTGACGAAGTTTGCTATTGTGCCTGTGCCGGTGTAGAGGTCGTAGACAAGCTCGTCGCCGCCGAGACGGGCGAAATCGCGTGCCACTTTGTATAATGTATGGGCCTGACGCGAGTTGGTCTGATAGAAAGACTTCGGTCCGACACGGAATTTCAGACCTTCCATTTCCTCGGTTATGTGGTCTTTGCCTTTCCACAGCAGTATATCCTGATCGGCGAGGCTGTCGTTGACTTTGGTGTTGACGGTGTACATCAGCGATGTTATTTCGGGGAACTTTTCGGCTATGGCGTCAAGAAGGGTCTTGATGCTTTCAGGGTAGTTTTCGCCGAAAGCCATGACGACCATGACTTCGCCTGTCGAAGCAATGCGAATCATCAGAGTGCGCAACAGTCCGTGCTGCCCGCGCAGGTCATAGAATGAATAGCCGTGGTCTTTGGCAAACGCTTTTACGAATAGACGGATACGGTTGCCGAGGTCGTCCTGAAGATGGCATGCTTTGATGTCGAGCACTTTGTCGAAAGCTCCGGGAATATGGAAGCCTGCGGCGTCGCGGTCGGGAAATTCCTCGCCGCTCTCAAGTTGCTCGAATGTCAGCCAGCAGCGGTTGGAGAATGTATATTCCATCTTGTTGCGGTAGCTCCATATCTCTTCAGAACCTTGTATCGGGCTGATTTCGGGGATGTCGATTTTGGCGATTCTTTGGAGAGCGTCGGAAACCTGGCGCTGTTTGCATGCGAGCTGGAAATCGTAGGGAAGATGCTGCCAGCGGCATCCTCCGCATATGCCGAAATGCTCGCAACGCGGCTCTACGCGAATTTCGCCGGGAGCGATGAGCCGATGTATGTGACCTTCGGCGTAGGATTTGCGTTTTTTGTCAATTTTTATGTCAACCACATCGCCCGGAGCTCCGAAAGGCACGAAGACAACCATGTCGTTGACGCGGGTAAGCGCGTTGCCTTCAGCCGCTACGTCGGTAATCGTGACTGCCTCGAGGATGGGAAGCTGTTTGCGTTTTCTTGCCATTATTATCTTATGTTCATTATTATTCAGTGCAAAAGTAGTATATTTGCCAGAAATATACGATAAACTTATGAATGAGATACTCGCGAAGAGCCATTTTTCGGAAAAAGTTGTCAAGCTTGTCGTCAAGTCGCCTGCAATAGCAAAGGCGCGCAAGCCGGGGCATTTTGTCATCGTGCGTTGCGTCGACAACGGAGAACGCATACCTTTGACGATAGCAGATTCCGATCCGGTCGAAGGCGTGATAACGCTTGTTGTGCAGGATGTCGGAGCGTCGACACATATGATTTGCGGTCTTGAACCGGGCGACTGTCTGACCGACGTAGTAGGCCCGCTTGGCCGTGCGACCAAAATAGACAAGGTCGGCACTGTAGTCTGCTGTGGCGGAGGTGTCGGCGTCGCGCCGCTTCTGCCCATCATCAAGGCTATGAAGGAGGCGGGCAACCGTGTGGTCAGTGTGCTCGCGGCCAGAAATAAAGACCTTATAATCCTGCAGGACGAGGTGGCCCGCTGGTCGGATGAAGTCGTCATAATGACCGACGACGGCAGCGCCGGCAAAAAGGGACTCGTGACCAATGGCGTCGAAGATGTCATTCTCCGCGAGCAGGTTGACGAAGTCGTGACTATCGGTCCGGCGATAATGATGAAGTTTGTCGCTCTGCTGACAAAGAAATATAATGTGCCGACAATATGTTCGCTCAACACTATAATGGTCGACGGCACAGGCATGTGTGGCGCGTGTCGCGTCACTGTCGACGGGCGTATGCGTTTCGTATGCGTCGACGGGCCGGAATTTGACGCTCACAAGGTCGATTTCGACGAGATGCTGATGAGAATGAGGGCTTATAATCAGAAATGACTATGAATGAAAAAGATATAGCATCGCGCGACGCAGCGTGGCGCGTAGAGTTACGTAACGAAATGAGCGCCAAAGAGCGCTCGTTGATTCCGCGTGTGAAAATGCCGATGCTTGATGCGGCCTACCGCGTGAGCTGCAACGATGAAGTCAATCAGGGCCTGAGCGAAGAGCAGGCTGTGACGGAGGCTACACGCTGCCTCGACTGCCCCGACCCTCAGTGTGTGACGGGTTGCCCGGTGGGTATTAATATTCCGGGTTTTATCAAAAACATTCAGCGCAAGGCTTTCGGCGACGCGGCGACGGTGTTTATGAGCACGAGTTCGCTGCCGGCTGTCTGCGGCCGAGTATGTCCGCAGGAAAAACAGTGTGAGAGCCGTTGCATATATAACAAAATGCGCAAGCCGGCTGTCGCCATAGGCTATCTCGAGCGCTTTGCAGCCGACACGCGCCGAATGGCCGGCATTAAACTCGAAGTTGAAAAGGCTGAGCCTAAGGGCGTTAAAGTGGCAGTGGCCGGCAGTGGCCCGGCAGGTCTGTCATTTGCCGGAGACATGGCCAAACGAGGCTATGAAGTGACAGTGTTTGAGGCTCTTCATGAAATCGGAGGAGTGCTTAAATATGGCATACCTGAGTTCCGTCTGCCTAATGAGGTGGTCGATGCCGAACTTGATTCGCTGCGTGAACTCGGTGTCGAATTTTGCAAGGACACTGTAATCGGCAAGACCCTGAGCTATGATGATTTGCTCAATCAGGGTTTCCGCGGACTTTTTGTCGCTTCGGGTGCAGGACTGCCTAAATTTATGGGTATACCCGGAGAGAACCTTATCGGAGTGATGTCGAGCAATGAGTATCTGACACGAATCAACCTGATGGGAGCCGGCCGCGGAGGCATGACCCCTGTGGCACAGGGTCGGAGAGTGGCTGTCGTTGGCGGCGGCAACACGGCGATGGACAGTGTCCGCACAGCGCGCCGAATGGGTGCAGAGCGGGCTATGATCATATATCGTCGCAGCGAGGCTGAGATGCCTGCGCGAGCTGAGGAAATCGAACATGCCAAACAGGAAGGTGTAGAATTCCTGACTCTGTGCAACCCGATAGAGTATAAAGGCGATGAGCAAGGACATGTCACTTCGATATTGTTGCAACGCATGGAACTTGGCGAACCCGGCCCTGACGGACGTCGCTCGCCAGTTCCGGTCGAAGGCGCTGTTGAGCAGATTGATGTCGATGAAGTGATTGTCAGTGTAGGTGTTTCGCCTAATCCGCTGATACCAAATTCTATCGAAGGTCTTGATGTGACCCGTCGCGGAACGATTGAGGTCAACGACAATCTTCAATCGTCGTTGCCGATGGTTTTTGCGGGAGGCGATATCGTCAGAGGCGGAGCTACCGTTATTCTTGCCATGGGCGACGGCCGTCGTGCGGCTGAGAGCATGGACAAATATCTGAGTGCGACGCTGTAATTTCGCTTTTCGTTGTGCCGTGGCTTGAATGCCTGGGGAATTTGTTTTGCATTTTTCAGGCAAAGATATTACTTTTGTTTGTTAATACAGTAATGAGCCGCAAAACGACATAACGTGGAACATTTTTTCTACATATTACCTCGTGGTCTTGCTATCGGCGCGCTGATATCAGCGCCGATGGGGCCTATAGGTATGCTCGTGATCCAGCGCACTCTGAGCAAGGGCCGCTGGCCGGCATTCTTTACGGGAATCGGTGCGGCGCTGAGCGATTTGCTCTATTGCCTGCTTGCCGGTTTCGGTCTCAGTTTCATTACTGATGTCATCGAGCGCCATCAGTTTGCCCTGCAGGTGTTCGGCAGCATAGTGCTCGCGGCTTTCGGTCTCTATTTGTTTCGCAAGAATCCGACCCGCTCGCTCAAAACCGCGACTGCCGACGGCCAAAGCCATTGGAGCGACTTCATTTCGGGCTTTTTCCTCACAGTTTCCAATCCACTGATATTGTTCTTTATAATCGGCTTGTTTGCAAGGTTTAACTTCATTCTGCCCGAATATGAGATATTCCATTATATATGGGCTTATCTGATGATTTTTGCCGGTGCGCTCATATGGTGGTATATCGTCACACTGCTTGTCAGCAAATTGCGTTCGCGATTCAATGTCCGTTCGCTTTGGCTGGTCAACCGTATTGTAGGCTCGATATTGATTGCAATGGCAGTGCTTGGTGTAGTGCTTGCCGTTAAAGACCATTTGTTTTGATATGACAATGACTGAACCTAAAAAACTTGAGATACCATATTTGTCCGAGCTTGATGCCGAACGGGACTATAACCGCATCATCAATATTCTCGAAGAGAAAGCTCCGCGCAGAACCATAGAGTCGGTCAATTGGGCCGACGAGTTTCCATATCATCCTTTGACGACTTTTACAATTGCTCATTCGAAGACGGAAATATTTATCGATTTTTTTGTAAGGTGTAATTATCTGCGTGCGGTCAATTTTGAAAACCAGTCGCCGGTAAGTGAGGATTCGTGTGTGGAATTTTTTGTCGAGCCGACAGGCGAGTTGCCTTATTGGAATTTTGAGTTCAACTGCATCGGCACGGTCAACGCCTCATATCGTTGCGAACGCCGCAACCCCACAAGACTCACTGACGAGCAACTCGCGCGGATTGAACGTTATCCTTCTTGTGGCGTGAGGCCGTTCCGCGAACTCGAAGGGCTTTTTACATGGAATCTTCTTGTTGCAATTCCTCTCGACATGCTTGGACTGAGCTATGAAGGAAAACCGATCAGAATGAGAGGCAATTTCTATAAATGTGCGTCAGCTGCAAGCCAGCCGCATTTCCTCAGTTGGAGTCCTATAGTCAGCGAACATCCCGATTTCCACCGGCCGGAATATTTCGGAGAGCTTATTCTGCTCTGATTCTTTTTCAAATTTTTTCAGATTTGTTCGAGCCCCTTACGGAAGTAAGACCGTGAAAATTCAAATGGGTCGACTACTTTGTTGTGCCACACGACGATATCTATGTCGAGAGGCATTATGCCCGAACTTTTTGATTCAGGCGTACGGCCGAATTTCTGTTCAAGTTTTTTTAGCTCTGACTGAAAGCGATCGAAGCCGAGCGTCGGCACGCAACGTACGACGACATTGACATAGGGCGAACCGATGCCGCTCTCGTCGGGGCATTCGTAGAAAGATGAGTGTGTGTCGATGCGACACATCGTTTCGAGGGCGGAGAGTGCTTGACCGACAATGTTCATCTTGTCGTCAATATTGCTGCCGATGCAGATTATGGTGTCAGCTTTGTGTTGGAACATTTTTCATTGACAATGACAGGCGACGGCGTTCAAGGTCGACCGAAAGGACGCGCACACGCACTATCTGATTTATCTTAACGACCTGGGCGGGCGATGAAATGCGCCGCTCAGCCATTTGTGAAATGTGGACAAGTCCGCTTTCGTGGATGCCGACATCTACGAAAGCTCCGAATGCCGTGATGTTGGAAACAACGCCTTCGAGCGTCATGCCCTCGCGGATATCTTCAAGTTCCTTGATGTCGGGGTCGAATTTAATGGTGTTTGACGAGGTCCGCGGGTCATGTCCGGGCTTCAGCAGTTCGGCGATTATGTCTTTGAGCGTCGCTTCGCCTGCGTTGTCATCGATATATCGGCTTATGTCGATAGCATTAATTTTGTCGGGCGAATCAATCAGTTGATCTACAGTTAGCCCGAGGTCGGATGCCATACGTTTGACGATATGGTAGCTTTCGGGGTGTACGCCTGTGTTTTCAAGTTTTGAATTTCCGCCGGGTATTCGCATAAAGCCTGCGGCTTGTGCAAACGCTTTTGCACCCATGCGAGGCACATCGAGTATCTGGCGCTTTTCGACGAAGTCGCCGTGGGCAGCGCGGTATGCGACGATGTTTGTTGCCAGTTGCGGGCCGATTCCGGCTACATATGCGAGCAGTTGCCGCGAGGCGGTGTTGATGTTGACTCCGACAGAGTTGACGCAACTTGTTACAGTAAAGTCAAGTGAGTCATGGAGCGCGTTTTGGTTGACATCGTGCTGATATTGGCCGACACCGATAGATTTGGGGTCGATTTTGACGAGTTCGGCAAGCGGGTCAATCAGACGGCGTCCGATTGAGACTGCGCCACGGACTGTGACATCGTGGTCGGGAAATTCTTCGCGGGCTATGTCGGAAGCCGAGTAGACCGACGCACCGTTTTCGCTGACAACAAATATTTCGACAGGTCTCGGAAAGACAATGGCGCGCAGCACTTTTTCCGTATCGCGGCTTGCGGTGCCGTTGCCTAAAGCAATGGCATCAATTTGGTATTTGTCGACCAAGCGCTGGAGTGTGCGTGTTGTGCCGAGAATATCGCTTTGTGGTGGAGTGGGGTAGATAACTCCGTGATGAAGAAGATTGCCCTGCGAGTCAAGACAGACTATTTTGCAGCCTGTTCGGTAACCCGGGTCGATTGCGAGTATGTGTTTACCGTGGAGCGGGGGTGCGAGCAGAAGTTGTCGGGCGTTGTCGGAGAACATCGCTATAGCTTCGTCATCTGCACGGCGTTTGGTCTCTGCCGAGAGTTCGGTCTCTATCGAGGGCCTAATCAGGCGTTTATAAGAGTCGCTAACGGCAGCTTTGACGATTTCGCTAATCTGACCGCTCATCTTCGGCTTGACAAACATGCGGCAGAGCGAGTCGATTATTTCATCGTCGTCGGCAATAAACGATACTTTCAGCAGGCCGTCGCGCTCGGCGCGTCGTATCGCTAAATAATTGTGAGAGGGGATGCGTGACAAGCGGCATTTGAAATCGAAGTAGTTCCGATAGTTGCGTGCTTCGTCGTCGCGGCCCTTGACAAGCAGCGAGCGGAGTTCGGCGCTGCGACGGAAGCGCGAACGGACTATGTCGCGGGCTCTCTGATTCTCGCTGACCCATTCGGCGATGATGTCTGACGCACCGGCTATGGCTGCGTCGGCATCGGCAACTTCATCAGTGATGTACTTTGCCGCTATATGACTGATGTCGGAAGCGTTTCCGCTCATTATTATCCGAGCCAGAGGCTCAAGCCCGTGTTGGCGGGCGACAGTGGCGCGAGTCCGGCGTTTGGGTTTATATGGCAGATATATATCTTCGAGTGTGGTCGCGTCGGCTTCGTTTATGCGCGCCTGAAGTTCATCTGTCATTGCGCCGGCCGTAGTAATCACTTCGCAAATATATGACTTGCGCTTTTCGAGTTCGCGATATTCGGCGGCGAGAATTTCGATGCGGTGTATCTGCACTTCATTGAGGCCGCCGGTGCGCTCTTTGCGGTAGCGGCTGATAAAAGGCACTGTAGCCCCATCGTCGAGAAGAGCCATCGCGGCTTCGACTTGCCAGACGTCGGCGGCAATATCCGAGGCGATTGCTTTGCTTATCTTATCGTCCAATGTCGTAAATTATTTTGCTCTGAGCGTTATCAGAGTGATTTCGGGCGTCGCTCCGATTCGGGACGGTATAGCGACTTCGCCAATGCCTATGTTCACATAGAGCCGGTGCTTGTCGTTGTCTTTATAGAGTCCGCTCCAGGTCGGGTAACGGAAAGCGGCCGGAGACCAACCGAAGACACACATCTGCATGGCGTGGGTATGTCCTGAAAGCGTCAAGGCAATGTTTTTGTCGGGAGCATCCTGAATGTCGTTGTCCCAGTGGGCGGGATTGTGGGATAGCAGAATTTTGGTTGTCGGGTCGTCGAGCGCAGGGTAGGCTGCGTCAAGGTCGCCATAGGTGTGGAATGGCGGATCGCCGACGTTTTCAACGCCGATAATTGCAATCGAATCGTTACTTCGGCGGACGATGTCGTAGGCGTTGTTGAGCATTTTCCAGCCCATTTGTTTCTGAAGATTGCAGAGATGCTCGAGGTTGGCTTGCTTCTGAGCGTCAGAAGGCCAGTTGTAATAGTCGCCGTAATCGTGGTTGCCGAGGATGGAATAAACTCCGTCGGGTGCTTTAAGTTGTGAGAGAGTGCCGACAAAGGGTTCCAGTTCGGATGAAATACGGTTGACAATATCGCCTGTAAATGCTATCATGTTTGGCGACAGACTATTGACTACGTCGGCAACCTCAGCCACATATGTGGTGTCATAGCCGTATGTTCCGACATGTAGATCCGAAATCTGAGCTATGGTGTAACCGTCGAAAGCCGCAGGCAGTCCTTCGATTTCTACATCCACACAGTTGACATCGATATTATATCGGTTGATGAGCGCGCCCCACCACATGATTATGAATACAGCCGCCGCTATGACAATTCCGGCTAAATCGAGGATTTTCAATCGCTTGCGATGGAATATGAGCGGAACCGATGCCAGAAGGTCAAAAAAGACGAAGAGCAGTTTGGGTATATAAATAGAGAACCATGCGTAGATTGTCCACATTATACTGCTTAAATCGGCGTTGTCGCCGCTGCGTTTGGGCACGCAAATTACCACAACAAGCGCAATGTTGCAGATTGAGGCAAGGACCACATGGAGCTTACGCCACAATATATTATATGACGATTTCTTCAGCCTGCGCCATAGATAGAAATCTATCAGCAGATTGAAGATCAGAATAATCAGTATGGGCAAAAGAGGAAAGCGCATATTCTTATGGCTTGAAGCCTGTCAACATTCAGATGCCGCGAGCTGATTGGTCAGCGGATTGGCATACATCGTAAGCATCATGCGGCGCATGAAAGTGCGTTCATCGGCTGTTATGTCGTCCACATCGACGCGGTCGAGCTGCTGTTCGAGATAATTGTTGAAACTCTGCTCGTCGTCGGCCGTATAATGCGAGGCAAAACGGTCAGTGCCATTGATTTCATCGAAGGCGATATAGTTGCAGGGATATATGCGGTATCCGCAGTGAATCGACTTGTCGATCAGCTCGCATGTGTGACGGAGTATGGCTGCGCGGTCATCAGATTCGAAGCGCATCAGTTCGTCGTTGATACACGGACATACGCGGAAATGAACGCGACCCTTGTTGCTGAGCAATCCTGTTTCCATGGAGAATAAATCGTCGCGCTGGGTTTTCTTGAATTCCGGGTCACGGCGTTTCAGCAGAAACTCTCTGGCTTTGAGGTAGTCGTTGGGGTCGAATTCATATGAAATAGACACAGGCATCAAGTTGATTTCGAGTAGCTTATCTTTGAGGTTTGGCGCTTCGCCTGCAAGAGCGAGCATTTTGATAAGGCTCTCCTGCGTTACGTCGTTTGAATCTTTGGCACGGCCTTCACGCTGAGCAATCCACACTGATTCATGGAGCTGCAGGAGCGTGTAGTGGATGTATGCCGAAAGCTGTTTGGCGGCTTCAAGGGCTTTGACGACCTTGACGTCGCGCTTTACGATAAAACTGCGGTTGACTTTGACAAGGTCTGAAATCCAGTCGTAGATAAGCAGATTGTTGCCAATGGCGATTTGCGTTACCGGCATGCCGGAACGGATGAAACAGAGGTTGAGAAACGACGGGTCGAGAACAATGTCGCGGTGGTTGCTCATGAATGTGTAGCTCTTGCCCGGCTTGCAATTGTCTTCGCCGTCGAGCGAAATGCCGTTGGTGGTTGAGGCTGCGAGCATTTCGAGAAAGCGTCCCATGATGACAGTCTGAAATTCGTTCTGGTCTTTGACCTGAAGCAGACTTTGGACAAATAACGGATAGTCGACGTCAGGCATGACGTATCGCACTGCATGTTCGAAGCCCGGGTCTTTGACCAGGCGTTTCATAGCTTCTTTGAAGTCGTTGCCGCGATATGGAGCTATATCGGCGAACTGTTCCGGCGTTTTTATGTCTTGAAATTTTGATGACATCAGAGTGTTCGTTGTTTGAAGAACCAAAATTAATACATTTTTTTATAATGTAGTCAAGCTCACAAAATTCTTTAAGGTCATTTAAGAAAATGCACAAACACGAAAATTTATGCTATTGGGTGTTATAGGCCCTCCAGCGCTCGATAAGAGCGGTCATGTCGGCCGGCAAATCGGCTGTAAAGAACATCTCTTGGCCGGTGCGCGGGTGTATGAAGCCCAAAGTCCGCGCGTGGAGAGCTTGACGCGGACACACTTTGAAGCAGTTGTCTATGAATGCTTTATATTTTGCAGAGGGCACACCGCGCAGAACGACATCGCCGCCATAGCGGGCGTCGTTGAAAAGCGGATGGCCGATGTGGCGCATATGGACTCTTATCTGATGGGTGCGACCGGTCTCGAGCACGCATCTGACCAGCGAGACATGGGCGAAAGACTCGACAAGCTCGTAGTGAGTCACAGCGTGTTTGCCCATGTCGCCGTCGGGGAAGACGGCCATCTGCAGGCGGTCGCGCAGCGAGCGTCCGATGTTGCCCTCGATGCGTCCTGATGCAGGGTCGGGAGTGCCCCAAACCATAGCGAGATATTCGCGTTTGGTAGTTTTGTTGAAAAATTGTTTGCCGAGGTCGGTTTTTGCATCGGGCGTTTTGGCAACCACAAGCAGACCTGAGGTGTCTTTGTCGATTCTGTGGACGAGGCCCATGCGTGGGTCGTTGACGTCGTAGTCGGGATTGTCCTTGAAGTGCCATGCGAGGGCGTTGACCAGAGTGCCGTCATAGTTGCCGTGTCCGGGATGGACGACAAGACCGGCCGGTTTGTTGACGACCAGCACGTCGGCGTCTTCATAGACTATGTCGAGCGGAATGTCCTGCGCGAGAACTTCAAATTCATAGCGCGGGCGGTCCATGACAACCTGAACGACGTCGAGCGGCTTGACACGGTAATTGCTTTTGACAGCTTTGCCGTTGACGAGAATGCAGCCCGCTTCTGCCGCTTGCTGAACGCGGTTGCGCGAAGATTTTTCAAGACGCGAAACAAGAAATTTGTCAACGCGCAGCAGCGTCTGACCCTTGTCGGCCACGAAGCGGAAATGCTCGTAGAGCCCTGACTCTGAATCGTTGTCGTCGAATGAGTCGTCCTGCTCCGGATCGATAATCATGACTTCGTGATCAGCCATCAGTTCTCGTCAAAGTTAATATCGTTGATCGCATCGTCGATTGCGATGTCGAGCTGATCAGCGGGGAAGGTGTCGACAGGCGCTGTGCCCACTTCGAGAGTCACTGACGACGTGATAGGCAGCGAAGTGCCGACGTTGAGCGTTTTTTCGCTCGTATAGGCGTTTTCGACAAGGTCGGGATATTGCGATGGAACGCTGACAAGACGGATAGAAGTGATGCCGAGGGCTTCGAGATAGCTTATAGCCTGACGCGACGACACGCCGATGACCGGCATGGAGATGGTTATCATTTTGGGAGAGAATGCCGTGATAGTGACATAAACCTGACGCCCGCGTTTGACCACAGCTCCTGCACGAGGCCACGACTCGATGACTGTGCCGGGTGCGGCATAGCGGTCATATATCGAATCTGAAATTTCGGCTTTCAAATCAGCTTCGCCGAGCACAAGTGAGGCCTGACTGTAGCTCATACCCTTGACCTGAGGCACGGTCGATGTCTCGCCGTGGTTGGTCCAGCTGTCAAGGAATAACAGAGCCAGCCATATCAGCACACACCCGCAGACTATGATAAGCAGCAAATTGGCGATAATCGGATGTTTGCCGTAAAAGCGTTTTATAAATGAGGCGTTGCTGTTCATGCTTAATAATACTAATGTGTTGCAAAGGTAAGAAGTTCGCTGTAATTACACAAGTTGTTAACGAAATCGGTAAAAAGTTAAGTAGTGACAAATCCGGCGAATCGGGTCTAAACCTTTTGTCTGTCATTACGTCTTAGTTAGTGTAAAGTTTGAAGCAATAGGTTGAAAACGAACAATAAGATAATTAACATACAAAAATCAAATTTAAATTATGAGAAAAACAATTTTAGCATTAGCATTTGTTTTAGGCGCGATGGGAACTGTTTCAGTCTTTGCAGCTGACGATAATAACAATCAGCAGATCGACAAAAAAGAATGTGTCAAAAATCGCAACTGCGAACGCGGAGGCCGCCGTTGCTTCAATCCTTTTGAGGGCATAACTCTGACTCAGGAGCAGCAGACCAAACTCGACGCTCTAAAAGCTGAAAAATGTCCCCGTGTATCAGATTGCAAGAAAGACGATTGCAAAAAGGAATGCAAGGCTGAAAAACAGAACTGTCAGGCCAACGACCGGAATTGCAGGGGCGGCAAATGCGACTTCAAAAATGGCAAACGCGACTATCTTAACAAGGTTAAAGGAGTGCTTACTCCCGAACAATATGTGATTTTCCTTGAAAACATAGTTGTCAATCAGCCCGATATGAAGGACGGACCCCGTCCACATCACAAAATGGACAAAGCCGCTTGTCATCGCCCTGATGGACAAGGCAAAAGACAAGGTAGATAAACCAAAATTATAAAAATGAATTAGCGGGTGCATCGAATTCGTTCCGATGCACCCGCTGTTTTTTAGCAGACGTAAGTTCAGCGTTTATATCTTGCGGGGTAGCCGTAAAGCGTGACGCGAAGCACCTTGCCCTTCTGGACGAGATGGGTATATTGCGGTTGAAAAATCGTAGCACATTTGTTGGCCATGATGGCCTCAACAAGAGCTAAATCGCATGCTTCGTCAAGCGACAGATTTCTGAGTTTCATGCGGCCGGCTTCGGTCGAGATGTCGATTGTATATGTTATCGGCTCATCATCAAGATCCATAGTCAACTTGTTGTAGCTCACGTTGTAGTTTGATACAGTCGTATAGGCGTTGAGCTTGCGGGTTGAGATTTTGGGCGAGCATGCTGTGAGTCCGACCAATAGGATTACAGCGAGTGCTGATAAAAGATAGTTACGCATATTGCTCTGATATATAAGTTTAGAAATTCAGTTTGAGTGAGAGACCGATGCTTTGCGTGCGTGTCATTTGATTTCCCATCACATTTACTCCGGCCATAAGCGATTTGTCTTTGTGTCGGAAAATCTCATTTTCTATAATTGAGGCGGAATACATTTCTATTTCTTGCGCTTCGCGTATCAGTTTTCTTGCTCCTAAGTTAAACCCAAGACACCAACCGACACCGGCCGTACAGCCAATAGCTGCAACTATAGCGCCGGACTGATATTGACCACCATTAGCTGCTAATAAGTTATATCCTACAATACCGCCGATTATCAGGGCTGCTCCACCTGTCCAGGCTATTATTCTCAGTGTTTTTGCTTTTTTTCGATATTTAATGTTTATAGGGGCTTCGGTGTCAGCCATTCTTAAAAGTTGCGCATCATTCATTGCCGACGCACCTAAGACGTCCTGAGGGATAGCCTCACGTTTTACATTGTCGTCAGTGTGATTTGTTGTCGTCGGCATGTTAAAATTGTCGACTGAGCCGCTTTCGTAGACAATAGTCTGTACTGACGTCAACGGAATGCTGTAGAGCGGGCCGGTAGGGTTGGACGCTTTGCGGTAGCGAACTGATGTATCTGTGATTTCTTCAACTTTGGCCTCGACTTTAGAACCGTCGGTCTTTGTGATTATGTCTTGGGCAGCCGCAGCCGTTGCACAGAACAATAAGCAGAGAAATAGATTGCGCAATTTCATTTTTTATAAATGGCGCCGCAGGTCTCTCCTCTGAAGCTGTGTAAATTAACTGTTACAAAAAAACGAAATGCGTGAGAGCCGTACTTGTTGCCCATCCCGCTTGTTGAGGCCCTGGAATTGCCCATTGCAGTAGAACGGACAACGCAGAGGCCTCACGCAGAAAATGTAAATGCACCAATAGCCGACGCTCACACGCCGGGCGTTGATGGAATATACACATCCACATAAGTCATCTACTGTTGTCTCATTCTTGACTGCAATTGAAGTTTTCCAGGTTTCAACAAGCCAAGAAAGAGCGTCGAGTAAACGCTTTCATTATATATAATGCCGACATTTTCACAAGTCAGCAGGCTTTAGGCTTGCGGCTGACTGTGTTAAACTGTCTGCGGCACAAATTTAGTATTAATTCCCGAAATTACAAAACTGATTTTAAGGGCGCGTTCACAGCTTGGATAGCAAAATTATTCCCTTCTGCGCAAGGCTTATCAGTCTTCGCAATAGTGGCGGAGGACTCGGCGGTAGGAATTGAAGATTTTGCTCTTGCTGACAAAGCCGATATAGCGGCCATGCTCTACGACAGGCAGATTCCACGCCCCGGTGTCATCGAAAGTTTTCATGACCTTGTCCATTCCTTCGCCGATTTCAATCTTGGCCGGAGGTATGGACATAAACTTGCTTACAAACATCTTGCGGTAGAGGTCGGGCCTGAACATGATGTTGCGAATGTCGTCGAGCAGGACGACGCCGAGCAACTTGCCGTTGTCGTCGACGACGGGAAACAGGTTGCGGTTAGATTTCGCGATTGTGTCGACCATCTCCTTGAGCGACATCTCCGGCTTGACAGTGAGGAAGTCGCGCTCGATGACGCTGTCAATTTTAAGTAGCGTCAGAACGGCCTTGTCTTTGTGATGGGTCAGTAGTTCGCCGCGTTTGGCCAGTCGCATGGTGTAAATGCTGTAAGGCTCGAAAATCTTGATTGTGCCATAGGATATGGTCGAGACAATCAGCAGCGGCAGAAACAGGTCGTAGCCGCCTGTCAGTTCGGCCGTGAGGAAGATTGCCATCAGCGGAGCATGCATGACGCCGCTCATTACTCCCGCCATGCCGATAAGGGCGAAGTTTTTGGTCGAAATGGCCGTCTCGAAGCCTATAAGGTTGACAAAATAGGCAAACAGGAAGCCCGACATGCAGCCGACGTAGAGCGAGGGAGCGAATGTGCCGCCGACGCCGCCTGCTCCGTTGGTGGCTGAGGTTGCAAACGCTTTGGTCGTGATAATCAGCGTGATAAATAGGATGATAAACCATGCTGAGTTGCGGTCGCCGTAGAATATTGAGCCGTTGACAATCGACGAGGTGTCGCCGCTGAGCAGGTCGAGGATTGCGCCGTAGCCTTCGCCGTAGAGCGGAGGGAAAAGGAAGACGAGCGCCGACAGTATGACGCATCCTGTCAGTGTTTTGAGCCAGCGGTGCTTGAAACTGCGGAAGAAGTTTTCCATCATGTTCATCACTCGCGTGAAATAGAGCGAGATGAGTCCGCAGAACACGCCGAGTATAAGGACATAAGGCACTTTGGCCATATAGAAAGCCTCGCTTTGGACAAAGAAGAACTCGAAGTTGTAGCCCGAATATATATAGGCTATCGTCGCGCTTGTGATCGAAGCGATGAGCAGGGGCATTACCGACACTGCCGTCAGGTCGATCATCAGAACTTCGAGCGTGAAAAGCATACCGGCGATCGGAGCTTTGAAGATGCCGGCGATGCCGGCCGCAGCCCCGCAGCCGACGAGTATCATCAGTGTGCGCGGCGACATCCTGAAGAGCTGACCGATGTTCGACCCGATAGCTGCTCCGGTGTAGACTATAGGGCCTTCAGCACCGACCGAACCGCCGAAACCGATTGTGACAGAGCTGGCTATGATCGAGGTGTAAATATTGTGGCGCTTAAGTCGGCTTTTGTTCTGCGAGATGGCATAGAGTACGCGCGTCACACCGTGGCTGATGTCGTCCTTGACCACATAGCGGACATACAGAGCCGATATGATCACGCCGATAGCCGGCAGAATGATATAGACATAGTTGCCGGCGCTGATGTTGACATGCGCCGTGAGAGCAGTCGATATAAAATGAATCAGAGCCTTGAGCAGCAGGGCCGCCAGTCCTCCGAAGATGCCGACGAGAAAGGCGACAAAGAGAAGGAATGTTTTCTCCTTGACATGTTTCTCGCGCCACAGGATAAAGCGGAGAAAGACGTCGTGCAGTCCGTGAGGCTTCAGTTCTTCGGCGTTTGTCTTTATGTCGTTCTGTTCGATTGTTGTCATACGCCTTTACCGGTTAAGACTGTGTTGACTGTGTGGAACAAAATCTTCATGTCTAACGAAAAAGACATGTTTTCTAAATATATGAGGTCATAGCTGTGACGTCGAATCATCGAATCGATGTCGCTTGCATAACCGAATTTTACAGAGCCGAGCGACGTAATTCCCGGCCTGATTTGATGAATCGTGCATACCGACGGCGCCCTGTCCATCATCTTGCGCAGAAAATATTCGCGTTCGGGTCGCGGTCCGACAAGCGACATGTCGCCGCGAAGGATGTTGAAAAACTGTGGCAGCTCGTCGAGACGGTATTTCCGCAGGTAATGGCCGACTTTCGTCACTCGCTTGTCTTCGGCACAGCTGAGCGCCGGACCGTCGGGCTCGGCGTTTGTAACCATCGAGCGGAATTTGAGGATATTGAATTTGCGACGATTGAGCCCGACACGTTCCTGACGGTAAAGTATCGGTCCGCGCGAATCGAGTTTGACTGCCACTGCGATTGCGGCGTAGACCGGGAGTAGCAGGATGATGGCTATGACGGAGAAAGCCACATCGCCCATTCGCTTGAGATTGGTCGAGGCAGCCGACATGCCCGACGATGTGATGTCGACCAGCGGTTCGCCGACGACTGTGCTGATTTTGGGTCTCGAAGTCAGTAGGTTATAGAAATCGAGCGGCAAGAGTATCGCTTTACCGTAGCCGTAGAGGCGGTTGAGGGTCTCAAGCGACTGTTTCACATCGTTTTGCGATGCATGAACGACAAATGCCTTGACGTCATGGCCGACGATAGCGTCTTTGATTTCGTCGAACGTATAAACCTTTCTTCCCGAGCTTTTTGCGTCGCCTTTGTCGTCGACTATGCCGACCACGCGGTAGCCGCTGCGGGCGTTGGCCTTCTCTATGCGGTCGGCGAAACTGTCGGCCTCGGCTGCGTTGCCGACGACAAGCACATTGTAGGTGTTGCGCCCGCTTTTGAGGTCGGGACGCAGCATCGTCCTGATAATGTAGCGTGTAAGCAGCGTTATGACGAAAAAGGCCGTCAGCAGAGCCAGAAGTATGCTGTAGTGGAGCAGACGTTCGTTGAAACTGTCGTTGACCATAATGGCGAAATAGACCACAAGCGATGTGGCCGCCGAACTGACGAACGTATTGGCTAAAATGTCATAGCGCGATTTGAGCGACGGACTGTTGTAGAAGCCCGCAATTGCCGAAATAATAATGTAGACCAACGGAAAAGCCACATAGCTCGCGGCGACGTGGGGGTCGTGGGTCCAGCGTATGAAGCCCTCGACGGTTTCGCCCGATATCCATCGGAATCTGAAGCTGTTGAATGCGAATGTTGCAACAATGGCGGCCAGAAGGTCGCCTGCGATGTAAGTCATGCGTTGGCGCGTGCAGGCTTTCATTTTCGCAGTATTGTGAACAGACCTCCTGATGATATTTTGATTACTGTCGAGGCTTTCGTCGCCCACGGGTCGTTGCGCTTCGACTGACATACATAGTCGACGGCTTCAAGGATTTCGGGCGAGATTTCGTCGAAACTTTTTGGCGACGGCTCGCCGCTGATGTTGGCCGATGTCGACACAAGGGGTTTGCGAAGAGCTGCACAAAGTCGTTTCGAAAATTCTTCGCCCGTCACTCTGACGCCTATGCTTCCGTCCTCGGCGAGCAGGCTCGGACTGACGCCTGTGCCTTTGTCATATACTATTGTTATAGGGTCGACGGCTGCGTCGATAAGCTGATATGCCACTTCCGGAACTTCTTCTACTGTCCGTTCGAGAGCGGCAACCGAGTCGACCAAGCATATCAGCGCTTTGGAGTCGGCTCTGCGTTTGATTTTAAATATTTTGTTGACGGCATCGGTGTTGCTTGCGTCGCAACCTATTCCCCAAACGGTGTCGGTCGGGTAAAGGATTGTTCCGCCGCGTCGCATCACATCGACAGCTTTGCGTATGTCGTCATTGTATGATTCGTTACTTGTCATTGCCCACAAAGTTAATGATTTTTTTGTGACAATGTGAGAATGATTGGCTGTCGCTTGTGAATTTTTGTTAAAACGGAGATGCGCTTTAAACCATAGCCGCAACTCCGAGTCATAATATCAAACAATATTATTTACAGCTTTTTCAAGTTTTTATTTCAGATACTTTTCCAAGTAATACACTGACTTTTGATTAGATAGTGATGCTCCGACTCGTGAAGAATCGGAGCATTTACTTTATTGCTGCCCCCTCGCTCTTATTTGGTCTTGATGTCTTTGATGTCGACCAGATTGTTGACTATGGCAAAGATGGTCAGCCCGGCCGCGGAGTGAATGCCCAGTTTGCCGCAGATGTTGCGCCTGTGGGTGGCCGCAGTGTGGACCGATATGCAGAGCCTGTCGGCTATTTCTTTGTTCGACAGCCCGACGGCTATCGCGGCCACGATTTCTTTTTCGCGGGCGCTGAGCGCGTCGTTTGCCGCCGGCTTTTCGTCGTTTTTATCGCTTTTTTGTTGCATACCTTCTGTTTTTTCGGCAATCTCTTTCTCAAGTTTGGCAACGGCGGGGACGAGCAGCCGGTCTTCGACCGAGCAGTGCGACGCAAGATCTTGTTCGCAGTTGATTATGTCGAAAAGCACACTGTTGAGCATATCGCGGTTGTGCTTGGGGCAGTAGCGGATAAGTATGTCCTTCAATTCGTTGAGCTTCGACTCCATGCGCTTGTGATGCGATGCGAACGTCTTGATTGAGAACGTGCCGGGCGCATTGCCTTCGAGAAGTGAGTCGATATAGCCGAATACGCGTGAGTTCTCATACTCCATATGCAGCCTGACTTCGCCGGCATATTCGTCAAAAAATCGCAGAATGAGCAGCGACAGTTCGTCTTTGCCCGAGCAGTCGATGGCGCCGAGCAGTTTGCGGCGTATGTCGGGCAGGATGAAATCGAGAAAGTAGCTGTGGGCGCGGCGCAGATAGCCGGTCAGGGTGGCGATGTCTAAGTTGTCGGCATCGGCCGGATGGCCGCTGATGAAGTTGGCTACAGTGAGAAATGTGGATGTGTCTATGCCGTTGCTCTCGCAGATTTCCGAAATCGTTTTGTCGCCGAAACCCAATGAAATGTTAAATCGGCTCAGCGCCATCAGTAGCATACTGTTGTCGCGGATTAGCTCGCGCATCGTATTGGAGGCGGTATATGGTCGGTTTTGAGACATCGCTCTTAGTTAATGCAAATTTTTTTTTTGATGGCGCAAAGTTAATAAAATTATTTAGAATAATTCTAAATAGTGTCTGAGGAATGATTCTACGCGCTATCAAAAAAACGCAGTGCCCCGCCTTGGAGCACTGCGCCTATTTCCGTTTGGTCAGAGAGTTGTCAGAATGGTTTAGATGGTAGAAGCCTGAAGGGAAGGGCGACGCCCCGGATGAACCATTATGACCTCTCTCTATATCTGTTCGCGAATCAAGCCACGTCTATAAGCCGCAAGAAGCTTGTTGAGATCCTTGACCTGGCCGGCGAGTTCGCAGCCCTTGTCGGTGTCGCGCACCTTCAGACGCTTGGCCTTGAATTCGTTGAGCACAGTGTTCGAGATGATGTCGAGACCTTCTTCGATTGCCTTTTTGCGCGATTCAAACGGCTCGTGCTGCACAAGCTGAAAACCTCGGCTGTGGTAGACCAACGTGTAGCCGGCGATGCCGGTCGTCGACTGGTAGGCACGCGCAAATCCGCCGTCGATTACAAGCAGTTTGCCTTCGGCCTTGACCGGATTTTCGCCCTTGATGGTCTTCACGGGCACATGACCGTTGATGATATGCGACCCTTCGGTCGGCAGACCGAATTCCTGAAGGATTTTGTCACACATCTCGGGATTGTCGATCAGGTCGTAATAGTAGCCCTTGCCTTCGGCGTGAGTGCTCTTGTCGGCTATGAAATAGCGCTCGAATGTGGCCATGCGGTCTTTGCCGAAGAGCGGCGAGTCAGGGCCGCACCACAGATACCACATATAGTCGACAGCTTCGGGGCGAGTGGGGTCGTCTGTGCCGCGGCGGCAGGCAACCTGGACGAGCTCGTCGAGACGGTCGAGCAGACGTTTGCCCGAATATGTGCCTCCGATTACGTTGATGGCGCGGAACGAGCCGTCGGCCTCTAACGGAATTGATGCGTGATACATCAGATTGTTGTTTCTCGCCAGATAGAACGAGCCGTGGCGCAGCAGACAGTAGACGTGCTTGCGGAGCTTTTCGCTGTTGACGACCGAGTGATGGAGGGCGTTGACCAATTTGACTTCGGCGTCTGTCAGTTTGTACGGGTCGGCCGGGTCTATCGTCGGGAAACCGGAGTCGAGCAGTTGATAGCTCTTGCCGTCGGGCAGCGTGACCGTGCCTTCTGCAGTGTTGATTTTGTCGAGAAGCAGGCGGTCTTCCATGGCATATTCGGGGTGCGCCTTAATCAGCTGACCTTCGATTTTCCACTGTATGATGCTGATAGCCTTGTGCATTTTGGATATAATTCGCAGCTCGCTGTCTGTATACACCCGGCGCGAATATTTGATTTTTGGCGCGAAGATGCTGCATTCTTCGTTGGGATAGGCTTCCATAACGAATGTGGCCAAAGGCAGCAGATTGATGCCGTAGCCTTCTTCCAATGTCTCGAGGTTGCCGTATCTCAGGGCGATGCGCAGCACATTGGCTATGCAGGCGTCGTTGCCTGCAAACGCTCCCATCCACAGTATATCATGGTTGCCCCACTGGATGTCGAAATTATGGTAGTCGCAGATGGTGTCCATGATGATATGTGCGCCCGGTCCGCGGTCATAGATGTCGCCGACGATATGCAGGCTGTCGATGACTAATCGCTGTATGAGGTTACACATCGCGATGATAAACGCATCGGCGCGCCGCGTCGATATTATCGTCGTGATGATTTGGTTGAAATAGGCGTGTTTGTTGGGGTCGGCCTCTGTCTCGTGGAGCAATTCCTGGATGATATAGCTGAAGTCTTTGGGCAGCGCTTTGTTGACTTTCGAACGTGTATATTTCGACGACACGCTCTGGCAGACTTTGACTAATCGGTTGAGTGTGATTTCATACCATTCGCACATGTCGGGCTCGCCGCCTTTGACAAGTTCGAGCTTTTCCTGCGGATAATATATTAATGTACACAAATCTTTTTTCTCTGACTCGCGAAGCGAATTGCCGAATATTTCGTTGACCTTGCGCTTCACTGTTCCAGATGCGTTTTTCAGCACATGCTGAAACGCCTCATACTCGCCGTGGATGTCAGTCAGAAAATGTTCTGTGCCCTTGGGCAGGTTGAGTATCGCCTCGAGATTGATGATTTCGGTGCTTGCCGACGCTATCGTGGGGAAAGAGCGTGAGAGCAGTTTGAGATAGCGCAGGTCGGCCTCGAGTTCGGCCGTCGAATAGTGTATGTGTGTGGGTTTGTCCATATATATACTTGATTATTCTTTTTGTTATTTGAAAAACAGGCAGGCGTCGCCGTAGCTCAGGAAGCGGTAGTTCTCGGCAAGAGCGTGCTCGTAGATGTCGCGCCACTGCGGCCCTATGAACGCCGAGACAAGCAGCAGCAGAGTCGAGTGCGGCGGATGGAAGTTGGTTACCCTGCCGCGGACGATGCGATATTTATAGCCTGGAGCGATGATGATGCGCGTTGTCGCGGTCAGTGTTTTCCGGCCTCGGCTGCTCAGATATTCGGCGAGACTGTCGAGAGCCTCTTTGACCGTCAGCGACGGATGGGTGGCAGAGTAGGGATACCATTGCGGCAGTTCGCCGTCCCATTCGCCGCTCGCTGTCATGCAGCCTATGTGATAGAGACTTTCGAGTGTGCGCACCGAGGTGGTGCCTACTGCGATGACCGGCTTTTCTTCGCGCGCGAGTTCTTTGATTAGCTCAATGTCGACTGCGATAAATTCGCTGTGCATTTCGTGATCGCCGATATGCTCGGTCTTGACCGGGCGGAATGTACCTGCCCCGACGTGGAGCGTGACTTCGCGTCGGCCTATGCCGCGACGGTCAATGGCTGCAAGAACCTTGTCATTGAAGTGCAGACCGGCCGTCGGTGCAGCTACCGACCCTTCAATGCGGCTGTACACTGTCTGGTAGTCTGTGGCGTCGCTGGCTTCGGTGCTGCGGTTGAGGTAGGGTGGTATGGGTATTTCGCCTGCCGCCGCGATGATTTCTGAGAATGTCACACTGTCGTCATCCCAGTCAAAACGTATCACCGAGGCCGTATCCGTGCGTTCGGTGCGTATGGCCCTCAGCTTTAGTGTCGCTTTGCCGGCTATCTCTACTGCGCCCGCGAGCTCTCCTTCTTTCCAGCGTTTCGAATTGCCGACGAGGCAGTGCCACGAGCAGCTGCCCGTCGATGCGAAATTCTGCTCATAGTTTTCGGGCCGGGCCGGTTCGAGACAGAATATCTCTATCAGTGCGCCCGATGTTTTGCGGAAGCGCAGACGGGCGTTGATGACTTTTGTGTTATTATATATAAGGAGTGAGTCTGCCGGCAACAGTCCGGGCAGTTCGCTGAAGGTCGTGTCGGCGACCGACCCGTCAGGATGCCTGACAAGGAGCTTGCAGCTGTCGCGCACAGCAAGCGGATGCTTGGCGATGCGCTCTTCAGGCAGGGGATAGTTATATTCGGCTATATTTATATTTTGTGGATTCATTTTCCTAACCAGCCTGAGCCTACTAAAGGCGTTCCTTCTTTATTAATGTTGTAATTCGGAGCGGTATATAATTTTTGAACTTTGGAGAGCGAACCCGAATCCAGTCCATATGCTCCGCTCATATATAAATATATCGGAAGCGTCGTATATGTTGAGAAATCAGGCTTTGTAGAGTATGTAATCATTCTTTTGGTGGTCTTTGGACTGTTCTCCGCCGTGAAATATATCTGAGTCCAGTAGCCTATTCCTGTCCCTTTTCTTGTCAGGCGGGGATTATCGGGATATTTCTGAGCTTCTAACTCATTGTATATCGAGCGTGCATATATATTGTTTGAGGTGCGGTTTGACGAGAGCAGACTGCTGTTGTTCATAAAGTAGAACACCTCGGCACATTCTAAAATTTTCTTCCCGTTTGTAACCTTTCGTCCGGGCATCGTAATGCTCGAATGTGGTGGGATTGTCAATATCCGCTGTTCCTGAGTCGAGATGCTCGACGATGAACTGTTCCCACCGCCGACATTAATGCCGCTTGCCAGTGTTCCTAAGGCTCCGCCGATGCCTGCTGCTCCGGCTACAGCTCCGAGATTGACCGACCCGCCGGCGTGACTTCCGCTGCTCTGACTGTATATCGAGTTAGTAAAATATGGTTCTGCAAAGTCGCCGTTAAGGATGCGGTAGCTTGTTGCGAGGTCTACATAAATCGGACTATTGGTCTTGTTTTTGACAAACAGGTTATAGGCTTGGTAGACACCGTCTTTATTGACTATCGGCTCAAAACCGATTTCTACGTTTTGGTCTGACATTATCGACGACGGCTCAATTTCCCATATCGATATGAATTCGTGAGCGTTTTTGTCCGGTTTGGGCTTTTTACCTTTATATTCAAGTTCAAATCCGTTGTATGATTCTATGATTTCGTCATTGTCGTCAGCCGCTACCGGCTCAATAAACTGAGGACCGGAAGTCTCGGGCCGGTGTGCTTTCATTTCTGACTGCTTGCCGTCTTCAAGAGGTTGCATCTCCCCGTCGCCTATTTTTACGCCAAACACCTTTTCGCGGACGATTTTATGTATCGGACTGTCTGTCGACGGCTCTTCGGTGTAGAAAACGCAGTTTGATGCCACTTCTATATTATAGACATTGAGCGTTTCGCCATTTTTTGTAACGATAACATCGGCCTGCATGATGGCTGTTGCTGATAGCAAAACCGATGCGACGGCAATGGCTCTCATTTTGATATTCATTTTCTTATTATGAGTTCGTACATAGTTCAATCTACAAAGGTACATAAAAAACTGATGTAACTCTATCCTTCGTCCGTCCTTTCCTTTCTTTTTCTTCGCTTTACCACCGTTTTTTTTCGAGCCAAGCTTCATCTCTACTTCTGCTGCTCCTGTCCTCCTGTTCTCCTGTCTTTCCTGTCCGACCAGTTCTGTTCTCGGGCAAGTTCGCCCGAGCCCCAATTTGCCTTATTCGACCAATCCGCTATTCCGACTTTTGTTTTTAGTGCTCGCGGCTAGCCGCGAGATTCCTCCTCCTGTCTCTCCTGTATTCCTATCGATTTTAGTCCCCTTTATATTCCTCTGGTTCTTTGGTCTTTTTGTGTTGCCTTTGATATTTTGTTTTTATATTTTCTCTAATTTATTTGCAAAATCAAATTTATTGTATTAACTTTGCATTGCGAAAACCACAAAGTGCAATGCAATCTCGGTGGAGAGGATTGCAAAAGAGCGTTTGAGTGATTGAATCAAAAGGCTAATAAGAAAAGATTGGGAAGGACTTTTCAGGGCGTACGCCGATTTGTTTTTAATCACGACAAACACTTTGATGCCGGTCGAGTGGCATCGCGACAATCCCATTGCGCTCCACGTTTTTCTCAAAAAAATAGTTCTTTGAAACCATTGATTCACAAGCCTTGCGACAACCGTCCCCCCCCCTCTCTGTATGCGCCTTTTCGTCCGACTCGTCAGACCCCTACGCTGGGTGCGACTTTTGGTTGAATTTCGGTTCTTATATCTGGCTGAAAAATTATTATCTTTGCATTATAACCCACAATATTATGAACCGATTATTTTCTGCAGTTATAACCGCAACCTTGCTTTTAGGCGCTACATCCTGTAATCAACATTACTCGTCTTCAAATCCGACGACGCTCCCCGCTGAGTTTACTATCAGCAAAGACAAATTGATGGATAAGATTAAAGGAGGCTGGGCTGGGCAGACCATTGGTTGCACATTTGGTGGCCCGACAGAGTTCAAATATAACGGCACGATGATTCAGGACTATGTACCGATTGCGTGGCCCGACGGTTACATCAAATGGTGGTATGAAAACGCTCCCGGTCTGTACGACGATGTCTATATGGACCTTACTTTCGTTGATGTCTTCGACCGTTTTGGCTTGGACGCACCGGTCGACTCGTTCGCCGTGGCATTCGCTACAGCCGGCTACACTTTGTGGCACGCCAATCAGTCGGCCCGTTACAACATTTTGCAGGGCATCATGCCTCCCGAATCAGGCCATTGGCTGAATAACCCCCATGCCGATGATTTGGATTATCAGATTGAGGCTGACTATGCCGGACTGATGTCGCCCGGCATGCCCAACACGGCTTCTGAAATCTCAGACAAGATTGGCCATATCATGAACTATGGCGACGGTTGGTATGGTGGTGTCTACGTCGGTGCTATGTATTCGTTGGCTTTTATTTCCGACGATATCGAATTCATCGTGACCGAAGCCTTGAAGACCATCCCCGAGCAAAGCACATATTATCAATGTATGCGCGATGTCATCAACTGGCATAAGAAGTTCCCCGACGACTGGACTCGCACTTGGTTCGAGTGTCAGAAAAAATGGAGCTCTGACATCGGTTGTCCCGACGGTGTCTTTACTTCTTTTAATATCGATGCCGTGATCAATAGCGCTTATATCATCATCGGTTTGCTCTATGGCGAAGGCGATTTCTACAAAACAATCGATATCGCCACTCGTTGCGGTCAGGATTCTGATTGCAACCCGGCTTCTGCAGGCGGCATATTGGGCACAGTCCTCGGTTATAGCCGTATACCCGACTACTGGATGAAAAATTTGAAAGAAGTCGAAGATATGAAGTTCGCATATACCACCATATCATTGAATAAGACATATCAGATGAGCTATAACCACGCCTTGCAGCAGATTGAGCGCTACGGCGGTTCTGTCTCTGAAAATGATGTGACTATCAAATGCCAGCAGCCGGTGCCCGTCCGGTATGAAAAGGCATTCGAGGGCATGTATCCCGCTGAAAAGGTTCATGTTAATAAAAACCTGCCCGATGTCGGCGAACTCAGTTTCGATGGAGTGGGTGTCGTCTTCAAAGGCTATGTGCGTGCCGCTGATGCTGACTATGTCGCACAAGTCGAAATGTATATCGACGGACAGTTGGTTGAGACTGCCAACCTCCCCGCTTCATATACAACCCGTCGAAACGACCTCTTCTGGCGCTACAAACTGCCCGACGGTCAGCACGCAGCCACCTTCAAATGGCTCAACCCCCGCGCCGACGCCTCAGTCAACTTTACCGATATGCTCCTCTACACCTCCACCCCCAAATCCTCACCCCATCAATAAACTCCAATCAGCC
>JAGAOW010000061.1 GCA_017889945.1 Muribaculaceae bacterium | reverse complement strand
GCCCCTGCTTATTTATTACAATTGGACTTCTTCAAAAACTTTTGGAAGCGCATATTCTCCACATTGCGCATTGTTTATAGTCATCAAATAATCAGTATAGGAATACGAATCGCCATCGTCGCCCAATGCATTATATTCGTCTCGACTCAAAGCATAAGTCCATTTACCCACAAGTCGTTCTTACTGCCACTGCAATTGCGGCCACAGAAGTCACTGCCAATAACACGCCAAAGATTAAAATTTTCTTTTTCATAACCTTTAGTTTTTAAATTAATAATGTATTAAAATCCGGGCCCGGAATTTCTTCTTCTGTATATCAAGAATGCGATTGGCTGAATGCCGGCGACTTCTATCATCGGCAAATATAACTAAAATCTTTTAAATTCCAAATAATAATTAAATTTTTAATCCATAAAAAGCGTTTTTGACTCGTTTTTCACACCACAAAACTAATACAAGCATAAAATTTACAAACTAATTAGTCAGCAAATATAGCCAAACTCTTACCATCGCTACAGACTGCACACATATTATATAATATTTGTGCACTTAAAACTATTTGCGTAATTTTGCCTTATAATTAATATAAATACATAATGGCAACAGGAAAACATAGAATACTTGTGACCGGTGGCACCGGCTACATCGGTTCACACACAACAGTTGAGCTGCTCGAAGCAGGCTACGACGTAGTTATCATCGACAATCTCAGCAACAGCAACCGCGATGTGCTCGACGGCATCGAAGCTATAGCCGGACGCCGCCCCGACTTCGTCGAAGCCGACTGCACGGATTATGCCGCTCTTGAAAAACTTTTCAAGGACTATCCCGACATCGAAGGCATCATCAACTTCGCCGCCTCAAAGGCTGTCGGAGAATCGGTTCAGAAACCCTTGCTCTACTATCGCAACAATCTCAACACCCTCATCAATCTGCTCGAGTTGTCGAAGAAAAACAAGGTCAAAGGCTTCGTGTTCTCATCGTCTTGCACCGTTTACGGCGAACCCGACCAAAACCCCGTGACCGAAAACTCGCCTATCAAGCCCGCGACATCGCCCTACGGCAACACAAAACAGATCTGCGAGGAAATAATCAAGGACGATATTGCCTCAGGCGCGCCCTACCGCAGCATCATCCTGCGCTATTTCAACCCCGTCGGCTCACACCCGTCGGCACTGATCGGCGAACTTCCCAACGGTGTGCCGCAGAACCTCATCCCCTATCTGACCCAGAGCGCAATCGGCATCCGCAAGGAGCTGAGCGTGTTCGGCGACGACTACAACACTCCCGACGGCTCTTGCATACGCGACTATATCGACGTGGTCGATCTGGCCAAGGCCCATGTCATCGCTGTAGGCCGACTGATAGAAGGACGGACCGAAACACCTGTCGAAATTTTCAACCTCGGCACAGGCAACGGAGTCTCGGTGCTCGGTCTTATCAACGAATTTGAAAAGGCTACGGGAGTCAAGGTGCCCCACCGCATCACAGGCCGCCGCGAAGGCGACATCGAGAAAGTATGGGCCAATCCCGAACGCGCCAACAAGGTGCTCGGATGGAAAGCCGACACTCCTCTTGCCGACACTCTGCGCTCAGCCTGGAAATGGCAGCTCGCCCTGCGCGAAAGAGGCATTATGTAACCAAAATCAGTTCATGATATGGACAACGATAACAGAACGTCTGAAACAGAACAAAAGCAACAGCATACGGCCGACAAGCGCAAGATGTGGATAACACTCGCCGTATTCGGCGGCGCTGTGGTGCTGGGCGTGGCCGGATGGATGGTGTACTCGTCTAACAAAGCGCTTCAGCAAAAGCAAACAGAGATTGAGCAGCTGCAACTCGACTATGAGCAGCAGCAACTCGTCAAAGACGCTGAAGACCTCGACCGCGAATTTGCCGTGTTTGAAAATTCACGTCAGATGGTAATGGACGATTCGGTCAAGCGTGCCCTAACTGAAAAATATGAAAACGCCCGCCTTCAGGTTGAAGCTCTGCAGGCCGAGCTGAAAAATCAGAAAAACAAAAGTTCAGCCGAAATCGCGAAACTCAGAAGCGAAATCGACACTCTCCGCGCCCTGCTCCGCCATTACGTCGAGGAAATCAACCGCCTCAACCAGGAGAACGAAAAGCTACGCAATGAGAATGCCCAGATCAAGGAGCAGAATACCAAGCTCAACAACCGCGTTGTCGCCACATCGCGCGAAAACGAGCAGCTGAGCAAACGCATGACCCTCGCCGAAAAGCTCAATGTGACCGGTCTGACCATCACGCCGCTCAACAAGAAGGGCAAAAAGGAGAAAAAGGTGCAGAAAGCTGTGCAGTTGATGGTCACATTCACAATTCCGCAGAACAACTCGACTCCTGTGGGCGAAAAGACTATCTATATTCGCATCGTGTCGCCGTCGGGACAGCTTCTCGGCAACGGAGGCACATACCCCTTCGAAGGAGGACAGGTAGAATGCTCGGCAAAAAAGACCGTCGAATATGCCGGCGAGGAAATCGGCGGTGTGACTATCTACTGGGATGTCAACACAGCCCTTACGGCCGGCGACTACACAGTCGAACTGTTTGCCGACAACTACCGACTCGTCAGCCGCTCGTTCAATCTGAAATAGTCATCGCATATGGCCGGCATCGCAGAAATATGGACCTCATTCGTCCAGGACATCAACAGCATTGAGATAAACAGCGTCAACGCCATCTACCGTCTCATACTGAGCATGCTGCTCGGCAGCATTGTCGGTTATGAGCGCAAGCGCAAAGGCCAGTCGGCCGGAGTGAGAACATTCTCGCTCATAGCCATGGGTGCCACACTGGCAATGCTGCTGTCAATCTATGTGCCCTGGGAATACATCGGTCTGAAAAACGGCGACCCCGGCCGCATCGCGGCACAGGTAATTACAGGCGTCGGCTTCCTCGGTGCAGGCGCAATAATCCAGATGAAAGGCTCGGTCAGAGGTCTGACCACAGCCGCCGGCATTTGGATGGTGGCGACCATTGGCATGGCCGTCGGCGTAGGCATGTACTGGGTATCGATAGCCGCGACGGCGCTGATTATGTTTATCCTCGTTCAGCTTGAACGCATAGAGCGACGTGTCAGCCTCGGCTCGGAGTCGCGCGTCATTCGCATCAAGGTGTCAGACATAGTCAGAGACCTGCAGCCCTATATCAATCTGATGAAAAAACGCCGCATCCATCTCAGCAACTACTATGTCGAATATGACTATGTGAACCGCGAGACCCAGCTCAATATGATAATCCTTGTGCGCGAAAACACCGACTACCTGAGTCTGTTCAAAGAACTCGAGCAAGTCTTCCCGACTAAAGCTATCTCACTGACAAATCAGATAGCCATATGAATGTAGAAGGACTTATCAGCGACCTGGCGTTCATTCTGCTTCTCGGAGCAGCAGTGACGGTCCTTTTCAAATGGATTAAACAGCCTGTCGTGCTCGGCTATATTGTGGCCGGCTTTCTGGCAAGTCCCCACTTCGAATACCTGCCGTCGGTCACGACCGAGGCCAATATCGATTTCTGGGCACAGATAGGCATAGTCGCGCTTCTGTTCTCGCTCGGACTCGAATTCAGTTTCAAGAAACTGGTCAATTCGGGCGGCTCGGCCGTAGTGACCGCGCTAATCATAGTCTGCGGCATGATGGGAGCAGGTGTGGCCGTTGGCCATGTGCTCCATTTCAATTTCATCAACAGCCTCTTTCTCGGAGGCATGCTTTCGATGTCATCTACGACCATTATCATCAAGGCGTTCAACGACCTGGGGCTGCGTCAGCAAAAATTCGCCTCTCAAGTTCTCGCTGTGCTGATAGTCGAAGACCTCTTTGCGGTGGTAATGATGGTCATACTGTCGTCAATAGCCATCAACAAGACAGTCGAGGGAGGCGAGATGCTTTACAGCATCGGCAAACTCGTATTCTTCCTGGCGATATGGTTTATCGTCGGGGTTTATGTCATCCCGACGGTGCTCAACAAATGGCGGCGCTTCCTCAACCAGGAGACGCTCCTGATTGTATCGATGGGTATGTGTCTGGGCATGGCTGTGTTCTCGGTCTACTGCGGCTTCTCGCTTGCACTCGGAGCGTTTGTGATGGGTTCTATCCTTGCGGGCACGAGCTACGCCGAGCGCATCGAGCATGTCGTCACGCCGGTCAAGGACCTTTTCGGAGCAGTGTTCTTCATTTCGGTCGGCATGATGGTGCGCCCCGACATTCTTGTGCAATACTGGGCCCCGATACTGATACTGTCGCTGGTCGTTATCATCGGCATGATCATATTCGGCACATCGGGCATGCTGCTTACGGGCCAGTCGCTCAAAGTCGCAATCCAGTCAGGCTTCTCACTTACTCAGATAGGCGAGTTCGCATTCATTATCGCCACTCTCGGCATGAGTCTCGGAGTTCTCGAACCGACAATCTACCCCATCGTAGTTGCCGTATCGGTCATCACGACGTTTACTACACCCTACTTCATCAAAATGGCGACTCCGGCCTACAACTATGTCGAACGCCATCTGCCGCGCAGGCTCGATTTTCTGATCGACCGTTATCAGAAGGAAGCGGGAAAAGAACGTGCAGGCGGAAGAGCTTGGGCGGCCGTGTTGAGACGCTACGCATGGCGCACGGTGTTATATTCGATAGTGCTGATAGCCGTCATACTCATCTCGGAGCGTTACATCGAACCCTGGCTCGTTGAAATGCTGAAGCCATCGGTTGCGAAATTCGTTTGGGTCACAATCACTCTTCTGTTCATGGCGCCTTTTCTCTTAGCTCTGATGATGCCTTTGGCGAGGAGCGAATTCAGAACTGCGGCAGGGACAAAAGTCTCAGGCAATATACCGAGGATAGTGATGACAGTGTTCCGTTTTCTGATAGCTTTGGTGTTTGTCATATATGTCATAAGCCGCACCTACTCGGCGCGCGTCGGCTTAGTGGCCGCTGTGGCTGCTGTTCTGCTGATAGCGTTCTTCTTCTCCACCAGATTGAGGAAGCGGATGAGCACAATCGAATCGAAATTTCTCGACAACCTCAACGAGCGAGAGCTGCGACGCAGCGGCAAAAAGAATCGCGTTGTCAGTGACCTGCATCAGGCGTATATGACCGTAGGTGCTGGTTGCGCCTTCGTGGGCGAAAGGCTGATGGACTCCAATCTGCGCCGGCGCTTCGGAGTCAATGTGGTCAGCATCAACCGCGGCACGCAAATAATACCCATACCCGACGGACGCAGACGACTGTTTCCCGGAGATGTAATCGGAGTGATAGGCACGGACGAGCAGCTAAGCAAGCTCCTGCCGGCTGTCGAAACCGAGTTGCCCAAACAGGACAACGACAACGCCAGCCTCGACGACGCAAAGCTGACGAGCGTATTGCTGTCTGAGACATCTCCGCTTGTAGGCGCAACTCCGCAATCGTCTGGCCTGCGCGACAACTACGAAGCCATTGTAGTCGCCGTACACCGTGGCGACGAATTCATCGACTCCAACCCCGGTCTTGTCTTCGAGCCGGGCGATATACTCTGGCTCGTCGGCAATGAGAAGAAATTAAATACATTAAAATAATATACCGATTATAATAACCCAACTATGAGTGACCAGCGCTATATGCTCAGAGGCGTTTCAGCTTCGAAAGAAGATGTACACAACGCAATCAAGAATGTCGACAAGGGCCTTTACCCGAAAGCATTCTGTAAAATCATCCCCGACATTTTAGGAGGCGACCCCGAATACTGCAACATCATGCACGCCGACGGCGCGGGAACTAAATCGTCGCTGGCTTATGCCTACTGGCGCGAGACCGGCGACCTGTCGGTCTGGAAGGGCATCGCGCAGGACGCTCTGATAATGAATATCGACGACCTGCTGTGTGTCGGCGCTACCGACGGCATACTTCTGTCCTCGACCATAGGGCGCAACAAGAACCTCATTCCGGGCGAAGTCATTTCAGCCATTATCAACGGCACTGAGGAGCTGCTGGCCGATCTGCGCAAAGTCGGCGTAAACATCTACTCTACCGGTGGCGAGACTGCCGACGTAGGCGATTTGGTGCGTACCATCATCGTCGACAGCACAGTGACCTGCCGCATGCGCCGCAGCGATGTGATCGACAACGCCAACATCGAGGCAGGCGACGTCATAGTCGGTCTGGCTTCATCGGGCAAAGCCACATACGAACAAGAATACAACGGCGGTATGGGCAGCAACGGTCTGACCTCGGCTCGCCACGACGTGTTTGCCAAATATCTCGCAGAGAAATACCCCGAGACCTTCGACGCCGCAGTGCCTGAAGAGCTCGTGTACTCGGGTCAGTGCCGGCTTACGGATGCTGTCGAGGATTCTCCGCTCGACGCCGGCAAGCTCGTGCTGTCGCCTACGCGCACCTACGCCCCTGTGGTCAAGGCCATACTCGACCGGATGCGTTCATGCATCGACGGTATGGTTCACTGCTCCGGCGGCGCACAGACAAAAGTTCTGAACTTCGTCGGCGATGTACACGTTATTAAAGATGCGATGTTCGATGTTCCGCCGCTATTCAAACTCATACAGCAACAGTCGGGCACCGATTGGAAAGAAATGTATAAAGTCTTCAACATGGGTCACCGTATGGAAATTTATGTCAAACCACAGTATGCCGACGATGTCATAGCCATATCGAAATTGTATGGCGTCGACGCCAAAGTCATCGGGCGCATAGAACCTGCGGAACACAAACATCTGACAATTATTTCCGATAAGGGAACTTTCGAATATTGACGATGATACGGCCGCTTAAAAATCTGACTGCCGCGGTACTGATGCGCCTTGCAACAGTAGCCTTTCTCGCTGTAGCGGCGTTGTCGTGCGGCGGCCGGAAGCAAAGCGGAACAAATTCTGACAATACAAGCGCCGGCGAAACAAGCGGCCGCGAAGCGATTGTCGTGGAAGACAGCACTGCCGAAGTCTATAGCGACACCCTGCGTGCGGTCACGCTCTACGGCCCTACTTCCTATTTCATCTACCGAGGCGAGCCTATGGGGCTCAACTATTCCCTGCTGAAAGAATTCGCAGCCGATTCACACAAGGCGCTGAAACTCACAGTCGCGCCGACGATAGCATCGGCAATCGAAATGCTCGACGACGGACAGGCCGAACTTTTGGCCTACGAAGTGCCGATCACGGCCCACTACCGCGACCTTGTGCTTGCCTGCGGACCAGAGGAGTATTCGACTCAAGTGTTGGTGCAGCCTCGCATCAAAGGCGAGCCTGACATCAAGGACGTGACGCAGTTGGTGGGCAAGGAGGTCTACGTCATCGGCGACTCAAAGTATGAGCGGCGCATGCGCAACCTCAACGAGGAGCTTGCGGCCGAAATAGACGTACGCACCATCAGCCCTGACTCGGCGACAGCCGAAGACCTCATCGCGATGGTGTAGACGGGCGAAATTCCTCTGACAATAGTCGACAGCGACATAGCGCT
>JAGAOW010000060.1 GCA_017889945.1 Muribaculaceae bacterium | reverse complement strand
TCCGAGCCGATGGTCCAGATGTTTGTTGCCAGGCCGAGCTTGTGGGCCTCGTCGAGATATGTGGGGTTCTGTTTCCACACGTCATAGCTATAGTCGATACCCGTGCATCCGTTGGCCTTGGCTTCTGCGGGAGTCCATTTTTGACCCCATAAGAACAAAACCGGGCGGTCAGTCAGTTTCGACAGCTGCTGACATATATTTTGCGAGAACGAGATGAACTCTGTGCGGTCGAGAAGACCATATTTCTTGACAAGTTTCAGACATTTTTTCAGACACTCGTTTTCTTTCTCAGCTGACTCGTGACATTTGATTTCGAGCACTAAGTCGATGTTGAGTTTCTTGGCCTTTTTGAGAAATTCGTCGAGCGTCGGAACATTTTCGCCGTTCTCGAGTTTCTGCTTGCGTATGATTTTAGAAGGAGTGTTCTGAACTGAATATCCGTTGATTACGCCGTCGTGGTTGAGTACGATTTTACCGTCGGATGTCATCCACACGTCAAAGTCGCATGCGTCTGCGCCGATAGAATCAGCCTTGACAAGTGCTGCTATCGAGTTCTGTGCCGAGCCGGGAGCTTTCCAGTAACCGCGGTGTGCCACAACTTTCGGACGCTTTGCATCGGCGGGCGGGCAGAGCACTGTCTGTTTGCGCAGTTTCATGGCCATTTCGGGGTAGTTGGTCGTCAGATAGTCGAAACCGTCCGTGAATGCTTTGACCATGCGGGTTTCATCATCGACAGTCCAGATGTTGGTCAGAAGGCCGAGTTCCTGACATTTTTTGAAGAAATCGGGATTATTCTCCCATGCGTTATAGCTGTAGTCACAGCCCTTGCAGCCCATGGCCTTTGCCTGGTCGGGATTGCATTTTTCGCCCCACAGATGCGACACCGGGCGGTCGGTCAGTTTGGGAAGTTCCTCACAGACAACACTCGAGAACGAGATATACTGTGTGCGGTCAGCGAGTCCGTATTCATTGATCATGTCTACGCACGCCTTCGACACCTCGCGTTCGCGCTCGGGAGTCGAATGACCTTTGATTTCAAGCACCAAGTCGATTTTCAAGTCCTTTGCCACATCAAGAAACTGACGCAGCGTCGGGAGTTTCTCTCCGTTTTCGAGAAGCTGTTCGCAAATGATTGTCGATGGAGTGCTTGTGACCCAGTGGCCGTTGATAAGACCGTCGTGGTTGAGCACGAGCAAATCGTCAGAAGTCATATAGACATCAAATTCAGTTGCGTCAGCTCCGACTGAGTCTGCTTTGACGAGCGAACGGATTGAATTCTGGGCCGAGCCGGGTGCTGTCCAATAACCACGGTGTGCGACGATTTTGGTCGGCGCTGCATCGGCCCACATCATTCCTGCCGACGCTGTCAGCGCGCATAAACATAACAAAACTTTTTTCATAACTGTTTTTCTTTGTTTAGAAAGGATTTATTAAGCGACTTATTTTGAGATGACGCATTTAAATTGATGCCTCGGGCCATTTAACTTTTGCCCGCTCATTGATGCGTTAACTCTTTGACAAAGTTAACAAAAAATTCAGAATTGATTCCTATCCGAGCACATTATTTTAATTATACAGACCTTATATTGATGATACTGAAATATTTTTCCTATTTTTGTGGAAACAAACATCTTATTGTATCTATCCTTTATGAATAAATTGATTAAAGCGACTTGTCTGTCGCTGGTCTGCATTTCGTGGCTCGACATGTCGGCCGCCGATGAATGGGTGTTGCAGGGCAACAAGTTTAAAGTCGACACTCTCTATCACGCTACTGTCGGTCCGGGCACGACCGAAACCGAACTGAGACTCACAGGAACTGTCGGCGGACAACCCAAAGTCCACAACGTGTTCTACATGGTTACCGAGCTTGCCAATCCTTACGTCGAGATGCGTGCGGCCAAGGGAGGCAACCGTATGCGTACACTGGAGACCGTGCCCGACATAGCCGCGCGAATGAGCAAACCCGGCGAAAAATATTTTGCCGGAGTCAATGCCGACTTTTTCAACATGTCATATCCTTTTAATTCGATTGGCGCATGTATCGCTGACGGCTTCATGACCAACGAACTCACGGCTAACGCCGACATCTGGTCATATTACATTGCTTTCGACGATAAGAAAGTGCCTTATCTCTCACGTACGGCCACACTCGCCAGCACAGGCAATGTTTGTTTCCCCGACGGCACCAACTATCAGCTGCGTGTCAACTGCTACCGCAATACCGACTATCTTGTGCTTTACACTCCCCAGTGGCAGTATTATAATGAATATACCCACACAATGCACGATGCGGGCTATACCGGACAAAACCAATACGGCGCGGAAGTCCGCGTAAGGCCTGTCGACTCCAAGACTCTCTACGGCGGCAACATCAAGCTCGAAGTCATCGAAACACCTGTCATTTATAAGCTCGGTATCAAAATACCCGATGACGGATATGTACTTTCGGGCCACGGCAACGCCGTCAATCTGATTAAGTCTCTGAAGGTTGGCGACGTCGTCATCGCCGGCATGGGCATCAAAATTGACGATAAGAGCATGCCCGTCAAGGAGCTGATTGGCGGCTTCCCCCGCATTCTTACCGACGAGACCGTTTTGCCGACCAACAACGGCATTGACCATCTCGCCAATCCCGAACCGCGTACTGCTGTCGGATACAATGCCGACAAATCAAAACTCTATACACTCGTCGTCGACGGACGCAAGGCCGGAGGTTCTGACGGTGTCACTCAGGTCGTGCTCGGCGACATCATGCACCATGTCGGCTGCACCGACGCAATGAATTTCGACGGCGGCGGCTCTTCGACTATGTTTGTCGACGGTCTCGGCGTCAGAAACACCCCGTCGGTGTCGTCGCTTGACGACCGTAAGGAAGGCGAGCCGCGTGTTGTCGTCAACGCCCTCTTTGCCGTCGCTGTCGCCCCTGTCGACAATGTTGTCGCATCTATCGAAATCCGCGAGAAGCACATCGACCTTAACACCGGCGAATCATACACCCCTGTCGTCTATGGCTATAATCAGTATGGCGTGATGGTTTCGACCGACCTCGCGGGCTGTTCGTTCCATATCCCGTCTGAGGTCGCGACGGTAAGCGGGCAGACCCTCACGGCAACAGCCGAAAAAGGCTGCACGACCTTGCTCAAGGCTGAATACAACGGCGCGGCATACTCTATTCCTGTAAATGTCAACGGTGGCGGCGAATTTGTTGCCGGCATCAGCGACGTGACTGTCGACGAAAATGATAGTCCTGCCGAGTATTATATGCTCAACGGTGTCAGAGTCGCATCGCCGGTCAAAAACGCTGTAACCGTAACGCGCCAAGGCTCTAATGTCAGCAAAGTAATCCAACGCTAAACATTAGCTTAGTTCCCCTAAAACAAAACATGCTGCACCGAACGACGATGCAGCATGTTTTGTTATTTTATGTTTGTAACTTATTCGCCCGGAGAGATTTCGGCAAGGTCGCACATTTCGTCATACTCAAGCCAGTCTGGGTCGTTCTCTGCGTATATTTCGAGGGGAAGGGCAGGGAGCTCGGCAAGAGCGGCGTTGAGCTTCTTGTTGAAAATGTGTGTGCTGAGAGTGTAGAATATCCAGTTGCGCTCGCCTGCGCCCGTGAATATGCCCGTCATTACGGCAACCGGGTCTTTGGCCAGTTCGGCGTTGAGCGCGTCTGTGGCCTCCTGCATCATCTCCGAAGTAGGCAGATCGGGCATACCGGCTGTGGCTGACTCTGAGTAGCGCCATGTAATCTCGATTCTGATGTTGAACCGGGGATTATTGCGGAAACTGTCCACATCGCGACGGCCCGTTACCATTATCATTCTGCCGTCCTCGCTTTCGGTCGGACAGGTCCACCAGTCATTCTTTTCTGCCATTGGTCAATGATGTTAAAATATATAAAAACTGCGCGCGGAGTATAAGCCGGGTTATGTAGAGGATGCACTTTCCGTAAGGAGTTACATCGCTCCGTCCGTCATTTATCTGATCCCGATGTCGCCATCGGGCTTTAGCGGTCTACCCCCCGGCAATGGGCGAGCAACCCTTGAATGCCGGTATACTTGACCTTGCAACCCATAAGATGTGCGGCACGCGATATCGCTGTCGCGCCCGGTGAGCTCTTACCTCGCCTTTTCACCCTTACCCGCCGGAGCGGGCGGTTGTTTTCTGTCACATTACTCTGCCGTTGCCGACAGCTTCCCGTTAGGAAATATGGTGCTCTTTGTTGCCCGGACTTTCCTCGCGTCCCGTGTGAGACTCGCGACGGACCCTCCGGCGCAGATTATCTTTAATTACATGTAGCCTCTGATGATACCGCGCTTGGAGTTCTTGACGAAGAGGATTATCTCGTCGCGTTCTTTGGTTGCCGGCAGTTCGGCCTCGATGCGTTCGATAGCGTCGCTGACGTTCATGCTCGACAGATAGAGGTAGCGGTAGATGTCCTGAATTTCGCGGATTGTATCATTCGAGAAATTGCGGCGGCGCAGTCCGATTGAGTTTATACCGGCATAGGCGATGGGTTCGCGTGCGGCTTTGACATAAGGAGGTATGTCCTTGTTGACAAGTGCACCGCCCTGAAGCATGACGTGTGGGCCTATGTGGCAGAACTGATGGATGAGCGAGCCTCCGCCGATTACTGCGTAGTTGTCGACGATGACTTCGCCCGCAAGCTGAGATGCGTTCGATATGATTACGTTGTCGCCGACTATGCAGTCGTGGGCGACATGAGAGTATGCCATGATCAGACAGTTGTTGCCGACCACAGTCTTGCCCTTGGCTGCTGTGCCGCGGTTGACGGTCACGCATTCGCGTATTGTCGTGTTGTCGCCGATGATGTCTGTAGTCTCTTCGCCGCGGAACTTGAGGTCCTGCGGTATCGCGCTGATGACTGCGCCCGGGAAGATGGTGCAGTTTTTGCCTATGCGCGCTCCTTCGAGTATGGTCACATTGCTGCCGATGCGTGTGCCTTCGCCGATTTCGACGTTCTGGTCGATGGTCACAAACGGGTCGATGACGACTGAAGGCGCGATTTTGGCGGCCGGATGGATATATGCAAGGGGTTGTTTCATGTTGATAGTGCTTGGTTACTTGTTTTTGATTATCTGAGCCATAAACTCACATTCACAGACGATGCGTTCGCCGACAAATGCAAGACCTTTCATTACGGCCATTCCGCGGCGCAGCGGTGTCATGAACGAAACGTGGAAGAGCAGTGTGTCGCCCGGAACTACTTTCTGACGGAATTTAACATTGTCGATTTTCATGAAGTAGGTCGAATAGCGTTCGGGCTCTTCGACAGAGCTGAGGACAAGCAGTCCTCCGGTCTGTGCCATTGCCTCTACGAGAAGTACGCCGGGCATGACGGGCTCTTGCGGGAAGTGGCCCTGGAAGAATGGCTCGTTAGTAGTGACATTTTTGACGCCGACTATATAACCCTTGCTCTTTTCGATGATTTTGTCGACAAGAAGGAAGGGG
>JAGAOW010000059.1 GCA_017889945.1 Muribaculaceae bacterium | reverse complement strand
CGACTGCTCAGTCTTTTCAAACCTGACCATCTCAAATAGCTCATCCAGACCTTCGGGTAAAAATTGCCAAAATGCGTCACTGGTTTTCATACCGCAAATTTAACAATTTCCCTAAATTTCATGCACCGGGAATTCGGCTTGTGCCTCTAATTGTTCATTATTTAAGAATGCTTGACGATGTGCCCATCTGCTGCGATGCCTCATTGCCACGTTGTATCTTCTTGCCAAAACCAAAGGTATATGTGGCCGAGACGAGGACATAGCAATGATAGCTTGTGTTATAAAATGTCTTTCTTACATCATAGTTCTCGCTTGTGGTTTCAGATGTGCCGGAACGCCAGTTCCAACGAAACGGATTTGTTAATCTCGCCTGCAAATTCCATGAGGAATTGCCCCATCCTACAATTGCGGTATACGCGCTTTTTTCTTTCATCCACGCACCGTTGACATATCCGTCGCAATATTCTTGAGGAGACTGATATTGAACTCCGAAATTCCATCCGCCTGAATAATAAAATGCCTGAAGATACCAAAGCAAGCGCTGTCTGGTCCAGTTGAAAGGAACGCCGTTGCGTACAATGCGATGAGCAAGTTGACCGTTAATCATAAGTCTGTTGTTGAGCAGTCGCGCAGTGCCTTGAACACCATAGAGCCAAGAAGAATAATCGCCCATGCCTTTTTGCTGAATTGTGCGGAGAATGCCGTCGGAAGATGCTTTATAGACATAAGCGTAACGATCTGTTATTATCGTTGTTTGCCCGAATGCCGCAAAATTGAATTTGTTATTCGGCATTAAAACATATCTGAGGCTTAAATCATAACTTTTATATGGTGTTACGTCAGGATTACCTGTATAGCTGAACAAAGGGTTGGACTGTATGACCGCCGTACTCCGATAAGATGAAGCCAAAGTCCATGTGGAATGATGAAAATCGATGCTTATAGAGTTTTTATTGTTGAATGCATACTGCACCGAAGCATCAACCCAAGGCTGTGTGGAGTGTTCGGAAGCATTTCCTAATTTTGAATGATCGTAGTTAAATCCTCCTCCGATAAGTCCATTGAATTTTTCGGTTTTATAATTGTAAAACAAGCCCGGCCCTACGCGATAAGTTGTAAGTTTGTCTGTCGCATTAGAAGTTCCTGAATATGCAGTGTGATTGGAAAGCAACGTACCGTTGAGTATTGCGGTCAGGTTTCCCAACTTTCCGAAATCATGTACAAAGCGAAGAGAGGCCGTAGCCCTGTGCGAATCATCTTTCGCTCCGTTGGCAAAAGATGCATTTGAAGACTCGGAGTATAATGAATGCTGATTTGTATGGGAATAAGAATAATACGGATTGAAGCTGATGCTGTTGCTGTGGGGGAGTATAAAGTTCCAATAACCAGAATAAGTCATTGAATTTGAGCGGGAACTCTTTAGATCTGTATATTCTGTCGACTGATAATCAGATGGAACATAACGAACCGAACCGGCTGAATAATCTTTAGGTAATCTGAAAAAATTAGCCCCTATCGTATTTACCATTGTTATTTTATCTGTAGCATATGTGGTCTTGAATGTAGGCCAATATGAGTGTTGACGGACGGATGCGTCGACTGGAGCGGATATGCGATCAAAAGTTTTCAATGTGCCGTCGGCCTGTGGCAGACGATATGTTTCCTCTACGCCCTTACTCTGATGGTCATTGTCTGAATACCAACTTCCCACGGCCAAGTCATAGGTCATGCGCTTATACTGAAATTTGGAATATAGGTTCAGTTGTCCCGAATTAGCTATGAAGAATTCGTTGGCGTAGGCTTTGACATAGCCGCCATATTCATACTTCTGCATGATGAAATTGATAACATGCTCGCTACCTTGAAAACGAGGGTCTTGAGGGAAGTCGTAATATTCCACTTTTTTGACATCCTGCATATTCATGCCGTTTAAATCCTGTTCCGACGCCGGCACATAGTCGATGTATAAATCAACTTTCTGTCCGGAATTGGCAGTAACCGCATTGCCTGATACAAGCCCCAACTGAGGGATAGACATATGGTTCAGCAGTTCAGGGCCTGTCTGCGCGGCATTCTTTTGCCGTTTGGTCGGTATATATGTAGATACGATAGCTGAAGTGCGTTGTAATTTTCCTTCAACAACAACCTCATTGAGTTCTTTCGTATTTGTGCTGTCTTTGACTTCGCTCTGCGCCATAATTGCTGTGGCAATAATTAAGCAGAATACTGATGTGATGATACGTCTGTTCATAATGGATGTTTATTAAGAAGACACCAAAAGTAGCAGTTCGTTACACCAAATCTTTCAACAAATGTTGAAATCTGAATTTTGTGTCGAGACACTTTGCAATTTTTAACAATAATACAACGCCCTGCTTCGACAGTCGATGTGAAGCAGGGCGTTAGTATTGTCAGAAGAAAGGAATCAGTCGATTTCGAGTTCCACAGGGCAGTGGTCAGAGCCGAAGATATCGCTGCGGATGTTCGCAGCCTTGACCGATGGAGCAAGACGCGCCGAAACAACAAAATAATCGATACGCCACCCGACGTTCTTTTCTCGCGCTCTCATGCGATAGCTCCACCATGAATATGCGTCCGTTGCGTCGGGATGCAGCAGACGGAATGTATCGACAAACCCGACTTCAAGAAGTTTGGTAAACTCCGCACGCTCTTCGTCGGTAAAACCGGCATTGCGACGGTTGGTTTTCGGATTTTTCAAATCTATTTCTTTGTGAGCGACGTTCATATCGCCGCAGACTATGACAGGCTTTTCCTTGTCAAGGCTGACGAGATAGTTACGGAACGCCTCTTCCCACTTCATTCTGTAATCCAGGCGTGCAAGTTCGTCCTGAGAATTGGGGGTGTAGACAGTCACAAGATAGAAATCGCCCATGTCGAGCGTAATGACACGTCCTTCGTGGTCATGCTCGTCGATGCCGAAACCATAATTCACGGCCTGTGGCTCGCGACGGCTGTAGATAGCCGTTCCCGAATAGCCTTTTTTGTCGGCAAGACTCCAATATGAATGTTAGCCGTCAAATTCGGGCACACCTATGCCCGGACTGAGTTTGGTCTCCTGAAGACAGAAAAAGTCAGCATCCATGTCGGCAAAAATATCGCCGAAACCTTTTCCACACACGGCCCTCAAACCGTTGACGTTCCATGATACAAATTTCATAGCTTTATATATTTAGAGGAGTTCACAAATTAAAGTGGCAGAGGTGGCGTCGACGACTTTGACCTTGACGGTGTCGCCGATGCGGAAGTCGCCGCGTGGGAAAACACAAGTCTTGTTCTGCTGATTTCGCCCTACCCTTTGCTCAGCCGAACGTTTTGCTGCGCCTTCTACCAGAACATCAAAAGTTTTGCCGATGTCACGGCGATTTGATTCGGCCGACAATTCGTTCTGAAGCGCAATCATGCGGTTCAGACGCTCTATTTTAACATCCTCGGGAATATTGTCAGGCATTGTGCGCGACGCCAAAGTGCCCGGACGTTCGGAATATTTGAACATAAACGACGAATCGAAGCCGACTTCACGCATCAGACTCAATGTCTGCTCGAAATCTTCTTCGCTTTCGTCATGGAAACCCGTGAAAAGATCTGTCGAGATGCCGCAATCGGGTATTGCACGCCTTATTGCGGCAATACGGTCGAGATACCATTCACGAGTATACTTGCGGTTCATAGCCTTGAGCACCTTGTTACTGCCCGACTGCACCGGCAAGTGGATATGATTGCAAATATTGTCATGAGCGGCTATCACACTGATTGTCTCGTCGCTCATATCCTTCGGATGCGAGGTTGTGAATCGCACTCGCATATCGGGAGCTGCTTCCGACACCAAGGTCAGCAAACGCGCGAAATCGACTGCTTCTCCGTCATCCGACTTATAATTGTAGCTGTTGACATTCTGTCCGAGAAGCGTCACTTCCTTAAATCCTTTTGCCCGTAAATCGGCAAGCTCGTTGAGTATGCTTTCGGCCGGGCGACTACGTTCGCGGCCGCGTGTATAGGGCACAATACAGTAGGAACAGAAATTATTGCAGCCTCGCATGATGCTGATAAAGCCGCTGACAGTGTTTCCCCCTATTCTTGCCGGGATTACTTCGCGATATGTTTCAGTTGTGCTAAGCTCGACGTTTATAGCCTTCTGTCCGGCCTCGGCAGCCGCGAAAAGCGCCGGCAGGTCAAGATATGCATCCGGACCGGCGACAATATCTACTCCATACTCGTCGAGCAGCTTATCGCGAACTCGTTCTGCCATGCAGCCTATCACTCCGACAATCAGACGCCCGTGCTTCTTGCGTCGCAGAGACGCAAGATACTGGAGACGAGCCACAATCTTCTGCTCGGCATTGTCGCGGATTGAACATGTATTTAACAGTATCGCATCAGCATCTGCTATATCTTCAGTGAGCTTATAGCCGGCCATGCCCATTATTGACGCTACCACTTCGGAATCAGCCACATTCATCTGACATCCATAAGTCTCGATGAACAACAGGCAGTCGGCAGCGCTCTTATTTGTCTGATTATTCATTATTTTTAGTAATACTCTTCGTTAAATATTTGTGACGTTGCACAAGTTTGAGTAATTTTGTGCAAAAATACGAAAAAAGTGGACAGGTCACAAACCATAATAGCTTTAATCTGTGGTATAATATTTATACTTCAGCCCTTGCTAAAGTGGCATAAACAAAGGCAGCAGACGCGCAATCGCCGTCATGCCAATTACGCCACACAGCGTAGGGAAGCCCCCGCCTCGCCCGATTCGTCGTCATCTTTCCGACCGACTCCGATGCCGGAATATCAATATTATATGGTTGATGACGAAAATGGACGCGGCTTGCGCTATGGGCCTGTCAATAATGAAAAGCCGAGCAATCAAAACGAGAAGCCGAGCAATATTGAAACTCCGAGCAATAAGGATGAGCACAAGACTACAATCTTAGTGAATCCGCCGACATCCGCCTCGGACAAGTCTTCCGATTCAGATTCATTCGACTTGACTAATTATATAATCTGGTCTGAAATTCTCAAGCGAAGATTTTAAAACCTAATCAATTGATAATCCTTAAAACTAACTAAGATAAAATGGTTTATAATTTCATCACTGCTGAAGAAGCTGCCGAAATGATACCCAGTGGGTCAACCATCGGCATGTCGGGCTTTACAGCTCCCGGCACACCAAAATTCATTCCCGAAGCCATTGCTAAGCGTGCGATTAAGGAGCACGAGGAAGGCAGAGAGTACAAAATCAACCTTTTCTCCGGCGCATCTACTTCCGACCGCGCCGACGGCAATCTGTCACGCGCTAACGCCATCAACATGCGCGCTCCATATCAGAATGTTCCCGACCTTCGCAAACGCATCAACAGTCATGACTGCCACTACTTCGACCGCCACCTCTCTGAAATGGCACAGGAAGTACGTTACGGATTCTATGGCAAGATTGACTTCGCCATTATAGAAGCAACTTCGATTTCGCCCGACGGCGAAGTCCTCCTCGGTTGCGGTATTGGCAACGTTCCGACATATGCCAAACTCGCCGACAAAATTTTCATCGAACTTAACGAGACTCTGCCCGAATCGCTCTACGGCATGCACGACGTGGTTCTTCTGCAAGATCCCCCCTATCGTCGCGAAATTCCTATTTTCAAAGCCAACGACCGCATCGGTAGCCCCATACTAAAAATCGATCCGTCGAAAGTCGTCGGCATTGTCAAGACTCGCTCTTACGACGGCGTCAAACCTTTCTCCGCTCCCGACGAGATTTCCAAACAGATCGGTTCTAACGTTGTCCGCTTCCTCGTCAGCGAATACGTCAAAGGCCGTCTGCCCAAAGAATTCCTGCCTCTGCAGTCAGGTGTAGGCAACGTTGCAAACGCTGTCCTCTACGACCTCGGCGAAAGCAAAGAACTTCCCACATTCATGATGTACACCGAAGTTATTCAGGATGCCGTTCTCGAACTGATGAATAAAGGCAAATGTACATTCGCCAGCACATGCTCGATGACCTTCTCAGACCATACCGAAGAAGCACTCTTCCAGGATATCAAATATTTCCACGACAAGATTCTGATGCGTCCGGCCGAAATCTCCAACAACCCCGAAGTCATTCGTCGAATAGGCGTAATCGCCATGAACACCGCACTCGAAGCCGACATCTTCGGTTCGGTCAACTCGACACACGTTCTCGGCACACGCATGATGAACGGCATCGGCGGCTCAGGTGACTTTACCCGCAATGCCTACATTTCGATTTTCAGCTGTCCCTCTGTTTCTAAAGGTGGCCTGATTAGCAACATCGTGCCTATGGTCGCACACCCCGACCACAGCGAACACTCCGTCGACATCCTCGTCACAGACCAAGGCATCGCAGACTTGCGCCACAAAGATCCTGTCGAAAGAGCTCACGAGATTATCAACAACTGCGCACACCCGCTCTACAGAGGTCTGCTCCTCGATTATCTCCACCTCGGCAAAAGCGGACAAACCCCCGCTACTCTTCAGGCAGCGTTCGAATTTCACTGCGCATTCAACGAAACCGGCGACATGCACAACGCCAACTTCGCCAAATACTGCTAATCCACAACAGCTACCTGCCAAACGCCTGATACACAAATCCACAATTAGGCATACACAGATAGGTATACTAATAGATATAATAAAAGCGGCCGGGCAGCCGCTTTTATTATATCCGTATTCTTCAATCATATATCATAATGCCTTATTAAACTAAAGCCCTCCCCGGCGCGATGGTGTCCGGGGAGGGCTTTAAGTTGTAGAGGCTAATAGTCGAGGTGCGAGTTATGGCCAATGAACATGTATTGGCCGATGCACCTGTTATTTGCCGATGAGGCAGCGGGCGACGGTGCGTGTGAGGTCGAGCGAGTCGTTGTCAAGCTCACTGCGCCAATACATGCCGCCTTTGAGTCCTTTTTCTTTGATATAATCGCACTTGATCTCGAGTGAACGGGGATTTTCATACCCGACAATGAGAGTGCCGAGGCTGTCGACAATATAGGGCACGCAGGCGATTGAGTCCCAACGTTCTTCCATGCCTTGACCAAGATGTATATCGCGATAGTCAGTCCAATTCTTAAATTCAGCGCCATTGCCACGGCCATAGAAAGCAAGTCCGAGAACTATGTCTTTGTACTGAGCGCCGTGAGCTATACATGAATCAAGCGACTCTTCGATTGTGCATACACCCGAAAGCGGCGAACGACGCAGCGATGTGTGATGGTAAGGAGCTTGCCACCCCATGTCGTAGCTCATCAGGTTGATATAATCGAGATATTTCATCGCTTCTTTCAGGTCGAAGCCATTGCCGAATAAACCTGCAGCGGCTGTCACGCGTTTGTCAGCACCGAGAGCTTCGCGGACTTCCTTAAACAATGAAACATATTTGGCTTCTTCCTCTTTACTAGCCGGAAATTCCCAATCGAAATCAAGACCGTCGAGGCCGTATTCGTCGACTATATTCTTACAGTCGGCGACAAAACGCGCACGCAGTTCGTCGTTGCAAATCATCTCGCTCCAGCCGGATGCGTCGCCAGCTCCGCCCATCGAAAGTATAACCCTGAGCTCGGGATTTTGCTTTTTCAAGTCTAAAAGCTGACGCAAGCGGGGAACATTGTTGATGGCAACGCCATCGAAAGTAGCATTAGGATGTGCGGCAAGATAATTGATTGCCGTAACCATGTCGGCAGGCGGCACTGGGCCGTCGTCCTCCCATACATAAGCGATACATTCGAGTTGTTGCGAGTCGTCGGCTGCCGATTGAGAACCGCGACAGGCTGAAACGGCTGCAATAAGCGCCACAGCACCAAAAATGCTAAAAATCTGTTTTTTCATAATGATACAAATGCTAAAAATCTGTTTTTCAAAAATGATACGGATGACGTCAATCATTCAACACCGCGAAGTTTACGGGCAACTGTGCGAGCCAAGGGCAGGCTGTCGAGATCAAGTTCTGTACGCCAGCACATTGCGCCACGGAAGCCTTTGTCGAGGATATAGTCACATTTGATTTCTATCGAACGGGGATTCTCAAAGCCGCATACAAGAGCGCCTGTTGAGTCAGCAATATAAGGAACCATCGCAATCGAGTCCCACTGTTCGGTCAAGTTTCCGTAAGGCTGAGCCTGAGCTGTGCTTGTCCAGCCGGTATAATAGTGGTCGTCGCCACGGCCATAGAAACCGAGGCCAAGCATCATTTTTTCGTAGGGCACACCGTGTGCGACATAATCGGCAACGACTTCGTCGACCGAACGCCAGCCGGTGTTGGGCGAACGATAGAGAGCTGTGTGGTGCCAGGGAGCTTGACCGCCGAGGTCATATGCCATCACATTGACATAGTCGAAGAGGCGCATGAGCTCAGGGATGTTGTTGGTGTCGAGACCTGCCATGTCGCCGCCGGCGGCAATGGTCATCATCTTGCCTTCGCCGATGCTGTCGCGTGTAAGGCGGAGCAGTTTTGCGAAATTGGTATAGTCATCGGGGCGACCACCTTGTCCGCAAGGGAATTCCCAGTCCCAATCGACGCCGTCAAGGCCATATTCTTCAATCACACGGGCAATGTCGCCTGCGAAAGCCATGCGTTTGAGCGAGTCAGCGGCCATTTCGCTGAAACCGTCTTTCGCTGAGCCACCGAGACTGATAAACACCTTCAAATCGGGATTTTGATTTTTAAGAGCAACCATTTTGCGCAGACGTTCGGGATGCCATACTTCAACACCTGTACGGGCGCTGTCGACTACGCCGAAAGCATAGTTGATTGTAGTGACGAGGTTCGGGTCGGGCATAATAGTGTCGCCGCACCATACATAAGTCAGGACTTCGAGTTTGGGCTGTTCGGCCTCATTCCCGGCTTTAGACTTGCAAGAAACGGCAAGACCCATTGCGCCCACGGCCAAAGCCGCGCAAAAAAGCAGTTTTTTCATAATGTGAAAGTGGAGTAAATAATTATTAGAAAATGATTTGTTTCGAGAGCTATTAAAGGATTAAAGGCGGCGTGTCGAGCACAAGCTGACACACCGCCTTATTTTGTAAAAGTCTGACGAGACTAATTACTTTGAAAGAACGCGGCGCTCTTTGATGCGAGCTTTCTTTCCGGTAAGATTGCGGAGGTAATAAAGCTTAGCGCGACGAACTTTACCAAATTTGTTAACGACGATAGAGTCGATAAACGGCGATTCAATCGGGAAAATACGCTCAACACCGATGTTGTCGCTCATTTTGCGAACAGTGAAGCGTTTTTTAGAACCTTCGCCCGAAATGCGGATAACCACACCGCGGTACTGCTGAATACGCTCTTTGTTACCCTCTTTGATACGGTAAGCGACGGTAATAGTATCGCCGGGACCGAATTCGGGATGTTGTTTGCCAGTAGCAAATGCCTCGTTGGCAACTTTCATTAAATCCATTGTCAATAAATGATTTAGAATGTTAACATTAGACGCAATATACGCAGGCTGCACGTCCTGCCAGAGATTACGAATTCGACCGCAAAGTTAGTAAATTCCCTTCAACTGACAAAATTTCAGAGCTATAAGTTTTCAGAAACAGATTAAAAATCATATTCTGAAGAGTCATGTATAGCTCAACAGCAAATGCAAATCGACTGCCGTAAAGAAGCAAACCATCAATCAGGCATTGGGATTAGATAAACCGATCCTTTCATATAGCTCTGTATCAACCATCTTCCGTGGGATAATTGACAACAATGTCTTTACAACACTTTTCAGAATACCGTGTCGGATGAAATCCTTACGGATATAGATTGATATTTCCCGCTTTGAAACGTAATTACCCTCAATCGGTCGTACGCTTTCACGCTGCGCATCTGAAAGAAAAGGCAGGTGCATCTCGGGGATAATTGTAAAACCGCCGTTAATGTCTACAATACGAATCAGAGTTTCGATACTCCCGGCTTCATAGATATGCCGTCCGATGCTTCTTGACTTGCAGAAACTGAATGCGCTCTCGCGCATACATTGAGATTCTTTCATAATCCACATTTTCTCATGCACAAGATCTGACGGATTGAAAACCGGAAGTTTGAGCAGGCAATCCTTCGCCATATATACATGGAATGGTTCGCTGTAAAACGGAATCACTTCTAATTCGGGAGCTGTATGTCCGCCGATGGCAATTCCGACGTCAATCTTTCCCAATTTCAATGCCTCTATGATGGCATCGCCTTTCATTTCGTTGACAGTCAACCTAACCAAGGGATATCCGTCGGTATATTTTTTGATAAACCATGGCATCAGATAGGGAGCGACCGATTGCCCCACACCGATTGAAAGCGGACCGCAGACTTCAGCCTTTTGTTCTGCTACGGTCTCGGAAATTCTCTCGGCCTGATTCAGAACGGCCTCGGCCTGACGGATTACAACTTCGCCTATAGCGGTGGGACGCACACTTTTGTTGCTGCGCTCAAAGAGCCTGACTCCGAGTTCATCCTCCAACTTCACGAGCAACGCGCTCAACGTGGGCTGCGTCACGTCAAGTTCCGCAGCTGCTTTTGCAAAGTTACGATAGCGGTCTATCGCCACGATATATTTTAACTGCTGTAGTGTCATGATAGAAAAATTCGATGCAAAGATAGCTAAAATCTGTTGTCAGTCTATCATAACAGAAGTAATTTTGCGGCATAAAACATCAGATAATATGACACAGAAAAGATTTCACAGATACTTCCCGACCAAGGGCTACGCTCTCTACTGGATATTGTTGGCCTATCTCGCCATAGGCTGGTTTTTCCCGATAATCGGACTGCTGGCTCTGGTCTGCATGATAGCCCCGGTGGCATTTGCCGTAAGCCGAGGCAGATGGTGGTGTGGCAATGCCTGTCCGCGAGGCAACATGTATGACCGTCTGCTTGCCAAATATTCGCCCCACCGTCCGATTCCGGCATTTGTTAGGACTTTCGGTTTCCGTCTCTTTATGGTGCTTTTCATCTTTACCATGTTCGGCGTGCAGATGTATTTCGCCTGGGGCGACTGGAACGCCATGGGCCGTGTGTTCTGGAACATCATAGCTATTACAACAATTGTGGGCGTGACGCTTTCGTTCATCTACGCACCTCGTACATGGTGCTCATTCTGCCCGATGGGAACGCTATCGTCATGGGTAACCCCCAAGAAACCGGCCTTTCCGACTGCCTTTACCACAGTCAACGTAGACGCATCATGTAATATGAAGTGCAAAAGCTGTGCGAGGGTGTGCCCGATGCAGATTACGCCCTACGAAAGCCGCGGCTCGGAAACCGGCTACCTGCATGCAGATTGTATCAAGTGTGGTAAATGTGTTGCCGCATGTCCGTTGAAAATCATGAAAATCAAACCACAAAATCAGATAAACGATGATAGAAGTCAACCGAAAACTATGCCCGCATGACCATGTATGTCCTCTGATACGTCTCTGCCCGGTAGGCGCCATTACCCAAGGGGCAGACGGCTACCCGATAATCGACCACGACAAATGCATAGAATGTGGCAAATGTGTCCGCTCATGTCCAAAGAAAGCAATGGAGAACCGTGCGGAAAGCTAATATTAAACCTACCCTCATCCCCAAAACAAAACAGTAATATGAAAAAAGAGACCGAAGTCTCTTTTTTTTTATTGTTTAACTCGTTTAAAAGACGCTGTTCGCTCCTGAGAGCGGCAGCTGTCATGTCTTAGTTCTTCTTTTGAGTGCAATTCTGACGATGGCACTTTCTGTGTTGGTCACAGTCGCGGCAATCGGCCTTCGGCTTCCTGTCGCAAGCTTTTCGGCAGCACTGCTTCTCGGCAAGAGCTTTAAGCACTACAGGTTCCATGACGTCGTAGCCGGCGCGGTTTGGATGGAGACGGTCGTTGGTATAACGCGAGTCAAGCGAACCGTCGGAAGCGACCAATGGAGAAAAGTAATCAATGTATGTAATGCCATTGTCAGCCGCATATTTGCTCAGCATCTCATTGAGTTTAGCAACCTTAGCCGAGGTGTTGACTATTTTTGCATTCCAGGGAATAGTATCGCAAGGAAGGACAGAGGCGATGAAGGGACGAATACCGTTCTGACGCGCAATCTCAGCCATCGACATGATATTTTGGGCAATGTGTTCCAGTTCAATCGGTCCTTTGTTCTGGGCAATGTCATTGATACCTGCGAGTATGACAACCGATTTGGGTTTCAAATCAACCACATCTGAATAGAAGCGGCAAAGCATCTGTGATGTTACCTGTCCGGAAATGCCACGACATGCATAGTTATTATCAGTAAAGAACTCAGGATGGTTGTCATCCCAAAGGTCAGTGATAGAGTTGCCCATAAAGACAACTTCGGGAGCTTTGGTTATGGCAGCATTAGCTGCGGCATAGCGCTCATGGCCGGCCCATTCCTGAGAGTGAGCCACCATAGGAAATACAGTCGACGCTACAAGCAAAAGCAATAATTTTCTCATTTGTATTTTCATTTATTAAGTGTAGAAAGCCAGTATTTAAGTTCAGCCGACCACATCGGCTTATAAGCGAAACCGTCATAGAAACCCCATCCGTGTCCGCCAATCGGATAAACATGCAAAGACGCAGAAACTCCGTTGCGCACCAACGCGGAATAATAATCGAGCGAATTGGATATAGGCACGACCGTGTCGTCGGAAGAGTGAAGTATGAAAGCGGGAGGATTGTCGGCAGTCACACGCAGATGGTTGTTATAAAGGTCGCAAAGTTCCTGTGAGGGTTTCTCGCCCAGAAGATTTTTGCTGCTCCAGGGATGAGAATTCGGACCGGAAACCGCAATGACCGGATAGAACAGAATCTGAAAATCGGGTCGCGTCACGGCATCGTCATAGTGAGTGGCCGCCGTAGCCGCGAGATGGCCGCCGGCCGAGAAACCCTGAATGCCCACAAGAGCACCGGGGGAACGTCCGCGGACATAACGCATCGCCTGATGAACATCGCTCAGCGGCACATCGTGATGGCCGTTGGGCATACGGTACTGGAGAATCACGACATCTATTCCTTGCTCGTTATACCAAGGCGCAAAACTATAGCCTTCGTTTTCCATGCCGAGATGACGATAACCACCGCCGGGACACATCAGGACCACTTTCCCGACAGGCTTTTCAGCCGGGAAGATATGCATGACAGGTTCGTTGATTATACACCATTCAATCGAATCTTTTTCACTCGACCGGATGCCGGTGTCGTTAGGAGCGCCGTCAGGCCAAACCTTGACAATCTCATGGTCAGCGGCAGAAACCGCAGCCGAAAGAGTCAATGCGGCAAAAAGCGCCGTCAACAATCGTTTCATAATCTGAATATTATTCTATTTCGAAAGAAACTGTTGAACGGATATCCGCCGACGATGCACCGATGATGGCTTCGAAACGTCCAGGCTCTACAACCCACGCATGAGCCTTGTCGTCGAAGAAGCTCAAAGCATCGCGACCAATCTCGAAAGTCACATTCTCAGTCTGCCCCGGCTCGAGTCTGACTTTTGCAAAGCCTTTGAGTTCCTTGACGGGACGGGGAAGCGATGACTTGAGGTCAGAGATATAAAGCTGAACGACTTCGCTGCCCGCACAGTCGCCGGTGTTGGTAACAGGCACAGTGACAGTGAAAATATCGTCGGCCGTGCCTTTTTTACGGTCGATTGTCGCCTTGCCATAGCCGAATGTGGTGTAGGACAGACCATAGCCGAAGGGGAAGGTCGGTTTGATTTTCTCCTTGTCGATATAGCGATAACCGACAAAAATATCGTCGTTATATTTCATATCGATAATATCTCCTTCGACAGGATCATGACGGGGAGTTCCGGGATATTCGCCGAGCTTATGCGCCGCACATTGATCGAGCGAAGCATAATATGTATACGGCAGTTTGCCGCTGGGGTTGACATCTCCTGCAAGCACTGATGCGATTGCATTTCCGGTCTCGTTGCCGAGATACCACGCCTGCAGAACAGCTTTGACTTTGCCGAGCCAAGGCATTGCCACACCCGTGCCGCTGATGTTGACCACAACAGTGTTGGGATTTACCGCTGCGACAGCCTCAATCAGTTCGTTCTGACCATAGGGCAGGTCGAGAGTCTGACGGTCAGTGCCTTCGGCATCGTTATGGTCGGCCTTGTTGAGTCCGCTGAAGAAGAGGACGAGGTCGGCGTTGCGGGCGGCTTTGAGAGCGTCGGCTTTCAGCTGCTCGGGAGAACGGGGGTCATCGAGATGCTGTTTGGTCCACACATGATTGTAATAAGTGAGTGTGTCGCCGACATAGCCGCGTTCATATACAATATTTATTGTGTCGCCGTAGCGGGCCTGCAAGCCTTCGAGGGGGAAAATCTCATAGAGAGCTTTCAGCGAAGACGAACCGCCGCCGACAGTCATACGCTTGATGCCGTTTTCGCCAATCACGGCGATCGAACGCACTTTATCCTTAGAAATCGGGAGAATATTGTCATCATTTTTCAACAGAACGATGCCTTCCTGACCTATGCGGCGGCAAGCCTGATGATGGGCTTCGGAGTTGAGCGAGCCGTAAGGCTTGTTACGGTTCATGGCAGTGCGCATTGTCAGACGCAACACGCGACGCACTTTGTCGTTAAGCTGTTCTTCCGAGAATTTGCCTTCAAGCACACCATTATAATAAGGATTGGCAAGCCAGTAATTATCGTAAGGATTACCCTTGGATGTCAGGCCATCTGTGCCGGTGCCGAATTCCATATCGAGACCACCTTCGACAGCCTGCTTTGTGTCGTGGACCGCACCCCAGTCAGAGATGACAACTCCATCAAAGCCCCACTCGCCTTTGAGGATTTCATTGACAAGACGCTGATTGTAAGTGGCATGCTGACCGTTAACGAGATTATAGCCGCCCATGAGACTCCATGCGCCTGCGTCGACTGCCGCCTTGAATGCCGGCAGATAAATTTCATAAAGCGCGCGGTCGCTGACTATCGAGTTGGTGGTGTAACGATTCCACTCGTTGTTGTTGGCAGCATAGTGCTTGACGCAGACAGCCACGCCATTTGACTGTACGCCCTTGACATATTGACCGGTCATAACGCCTGCCAGATAAGGGTCTTCGCCGAAATACTCAAAGTTTCGGCCGCAAAGCGGCGTACGATAAATGTTCACACCCGGACCGAGCATAACATCTTTCTCGCGGAAACGGGCTTCTTCGCCGAGACTTGTGCCATAAAGCACTGCCAGTTCAGGGTCCCAGGATGCAGCGAGACAGGTAAGAGAGGGGAAAGCCGTACACGAGTCATTTGACCAGCCGGCCTGATCCCATTCATCCCATTTAACTTCAGGGCGAACGCCCATAGGTCCGTCGTCGGTCCAGAGTTCGGGTATGCCGAGCGCAGGCACACCGGGCGAACTGAATTTCGACTGTGCGTGACGGATGGCAATCTTCTGTTTGAGTGTCATGCGCGACAACGCGTCTTCGACGCGCTCTTCGAGCGGTTTGCTGTCGTCGAGATAGACAGGCACGTCTGCAAATGCGGTGCTGCCACATATGGCAACAGCGAACGAAAGGATTAGTCTGTTAACTTTCACTATTATCGAGTTTATTTAGTTTTGGGTGTGAGGCGATACAGGGCCACGTCATAGCCGGGCACAGTGATTTCGCGGTTTTTCTCTGTCGAGGGCTCTTCCTTGCCGGTCCAGAGATTTTTGACATTATAAATGGTGCTGACCGCGTTGAACTTACGATTAGTGATATTGTCATAAGTAGCGAGGTCTTTCCAGTCAAGCATTACCTTTTTGGGCGAGGTGGTGCGGTTGAACACACACATAGCCCAATCGTCGCCCGAGAGCGGTTTGAACCAGTATTCAATGCCATCGCTGACATAAAAGCGCCAGCCCTGAACGCCGAGCGGATCCTGGTCGATGGCAATCACGTCCTTGTTGCTCAGAATGGCCTTGGTCTCATCGCTCATGTCGCGGATGTCGTTGCCAAGGATAAGAGGAGCAGCCATCATACACCAAAGAGTGAAGTGGGCACGATCCTCATTTTCAGACATACCGTTGCCGACTTCAAGCATATCGGGGTCGTTCCAGTGGCCCGGTCCGGCATAGGTGCGCAGCGGTTCGTTTTTGTCAACAATCTGCAATACGCCAAGCTCGCCCCATGCGCCGTAGAATTTGACACAGTCGAAATGTGCGCCGATATCGCCTGTCGTACGCCACATATGGCCGATATCGCCGGCCCATTTCCACGGCTCGGTGCTACCCCACTCGCAAATGCTGAACAAAATCGGGCGACCTGCAGCACGAAGTGCATCGCGCATAAGGCGATAAGAGCCTTTGGTAACCTGGTCGGGAGTATTGCACCAGTCATATTTGAGATAGTCGATACCCCAAGAAGCGTAAGTCTTTGCATCCTGATATTCATGACCGAGACTTCCGGGCTCGCCGGCACAGGTAAGGCATCCGGCATCACTGTAAATGCCAATCTTCAAGCCTTTGGAATGAATGTAGTCGGCCAAAGCCTTCATGCCGCTCGGGAATTTTTCGGGGTCACACTGTATATTGCCATCGGCATCGCGTTCGCCATGCCAGCAATCATCAATATTGATATATTCATAGCCGCAGTCAGCAAGGCCCGACGAAACCATGGCGTCGGCAATCTCCCTGATTGACTTCTCATCGATGTTTCTTGCAAATTTATTCCATGAGCTCCATCCCATCGGCGGAGTCAGAGCGAGATTCTCCCATTTCTGAGCGTTGACATTAAGCGAAGTAGCCAGCATAGCGGCAGCAGCCAACACACAAGCAGCAGATTTTTGTTTCAGTTTCATCTTATAAATAGGTATTAGTTAAATATTCATCCGGTTTAGGCTAACAAATTTACAAATAATTTATTCATTATAAAAACTCTAAGATGAAAAAAATCCCGCAAATCGCAATCGGATTTGCAGGATTTGATTCGATTTAGAGCCGGGAGCTGAGTCTATCGGAGCGGGGTCAGTCTGATTGCATAGCCGCCGCTCGAAGCAGTCCAGAGTTTGAGTTTGGACTTTGACGTGACGGTCTTTGTCTCTATGACATAGTCCTGAGGGGCATTGCGATAGTGGGCGTTCTTGCCGTCGCGGTAGATTGTAGCCTGATATTTTTGGCCGGCAGGCAAAAATGAAAAATCAATCTCCGACACTCTGGGTTCAATTCCGTTAGAGCATCCTACAAACCAGTCATCGCTGTTTTTGGCCTTGCGTGCCACAGTGACATACTCCATCGGCTCGCCCTCAAGGTAGACGCTCTTGTCCCAATCGAGAGCAACGTCCTTGATAAATTGGAAAGCGTCGGCAAAACGTTCATATGTTTCGGGCAAATCGGCAGCCATCTGAATCGGGCTCGACATCGTGACATAAAGCGACAACTGATTGGCCAGCGTTGTGTTGACCCATGCTTTCGAATAAGGGTTATATTTCGAAATATCATTCTCGAAAAGACCGGGAGTATAATCAATCGGACCGCCAATCAGACGCGTGAAGGGCAGGATTGCAGTATGGCCCGGATTTATGCCGCTGAAGGCATGATATTCCGACCCGCGCGTCGATTCGTTGGCCATCAGGTTAGGATATGTACGGCATACGCCGGTCGGACGAATGGCCTCGTGGGCAAAGCACATTATCTTATAATCGGCCGCTTTGTCGACGACATAATGATAGTGGTTGACCATCGACTGGCTGTAGTGGTGTTCGCCGCGAGGGCTGAGTTCGCCGATATAGCCGCCTTTCACTCCCGTATATCCGTATTTGTTCATAAAGCGGAAGGCCTCGTCGAGATTGCGCTCGTAGTCGCGGACAGCGCTCGATGTCTCATGATGCATGACCAGACTAACGCCCTTGTCACGCGCATAAGCGCTGATCTGATCGGTATCGAAATCAGGATAAGGCTTAGTGAAGCTGTAAACAGTCTCTTTGGGCGTAAACGCACAATCTTCCCAGCCTTCGTTCCAACCTTCAATCAGGACGCCGTCGAAACCGTGGCGCGCGGCGAAGTCTATGTATTTCATGACATTGGCTGTGTTAGCGCCGTGACGGCCGTTGCTTTTCAACTTAGAGTAATCGGTTTCGCCGATGCGCACCGCCGTGACATCGTCGGTGTAGGTCCATGTGCTCTTTCCTGTTATCATCTCCCACCACACGCCGACATATTTCATCGGTTTTATCCACGATGTATCCTCGATGCGGCAGGGTTCGTTAAGATTGAGAGTCATACGCGATGCGAGTATGTCGCGCGCGTCGTCGCTGACAATCAGTGTTCGCCAGGGAGTAACATCGCCGACCCGCATGAGAGCTTTCTCGCCATTGACCGACGGCACGAGATCTGACACAAAAGTCTGCCGGGCTTCGTCGAGTGATAGATTCATAGCCGGATAGTCGAGAACTGCGGCTTCGTGAATGTTGACATACAGCCCGTCGTCATATTTCATCATAAGGGCGGTCTGAACGCCTGTCGGCGATGACAACGAGGGGAAAAGCGGTCCGCCGACATGAGCCGCATCCATATTGGATCTGATTTCGGAGAGGCGCGAACGGGTATAATTGTACTCCTGCGAGTCATTGTCGCCGGGAATCCAATAGGCGGTAGCGTCGGAGGGAATGGCAAATTCGGTACGTTCGTCGGCTATCGTAAAAGCCTGCATATCGCCGTCGGCCCACTGGAATTCATATCTCAGACCCGCGCCATCGTCAAAAGCCCTGAAACGCAGCAGCATTCTGCGGCCGGTTGCGGGTTGTTCGAGAGTGACAGCCAACTCGTTATAGTTATTCCGGATTTCCGATTCTTCGCCCCATACAGGTCGCCAGGTCTCATCAAATGAACTTGTGGTTTCGCCGGCAATGACAAATCCGTCGACGAGATCTTTGCCATCTTTGAGCTTCAATCCCAACAGACTGTTATTGACTACAGGTTTGTCCTTGTATGATAGCGTATAAGATGGCTCGCCCTGAGCTGTCAGGTCAAACGTCAGTTTTACATTGCCATCTGGCGAAAGCAACTCGGCTGCACCGGCAATGCCTGCCGACAGCAACAGCGCAGTCGTCAAAATGATATTTCGAAAAAGCATATAATCTTAAAAATCAGTTATTATTTGACATCGAAAAGGAGCGGTCATTGCCATAAATCAAACGGCCCGGACCACTCCTTTTTATTATCAATCAGACTTTGGTATCAATTATTCGCCCACCATGTAGTGATGATAGCCTTTGAGCTTGTTCCACGCGCCGCGTGTGAAATCGGGAACTTCGACCGGAGCCGAGTTGTTTTCAAGCGAAATGCGTGTCAGCTCGCCGAGCGACGACCATTCAGCGGCGTCATAAACATCTTCGTCGAGGGGAAGACCGTTGAGCAGGCAATAGACAAGACGCGAATCCATGATGAAATCCATGCCGCCGTGACCGCCGACTTCTTTTGCACGTTCTTCAAGTTCGATCTGAATGGGGTGTTTATACTTCTGCAGCAATGCATCCTTGACTTCTACGGGCACGAAATCGTGAGCCGACAGATTCTGGTGGTCAGGAGCTACGGTGCTGTCACGGAGTTCTCGGAAAGCATAACCTTCGAAAGGATATTTATTGGCAAATCCTTCTGTACCGGTCAGCTGATACATGCGCGAATAAGGACGCGGATTCATCACATCGTGCTGGATGTGCATAGTCTGGCCGTTTTCGGTCATGATCATAGTCATGGTGTGGTCGCCATTCTGGAAGTTCTCCGACTTGCGTCCCTGACGCTCAACCATCTTCGGGCCGGTCAGAGCCTTGCTGTCCATAGCGACAAGATAATTCATCTTATTGCCGCGGTGGAGATTGACAAGCTGAGCAGCAGGGCCCATGCCGTGGGTTGCGTAAACATCGCCACGGTGTTTCTCGTTGAAATCGAGACGCCAGTTGCCTTCATATTCGTTCCAGAAATCCTCGAGATTGTGGATATATGAGCCTTCGACATGGAGTATGTCGCCGAACAGGCCCTGCTGAGCCATGTTGAGCGTTGTGAGTTCAAAGAAGTCATAAACGCAATTCTCAAGCATCATGCAGTGTTTCTGCATTTTCTCGGCGGTGTTGACAAGCTGCCAGCATTCGTCGAGATTTTGAGCTGCAGGCACTTCGACAGCCACGTTTTTGCCTTGTTCCATGGCGTAGACAGCCATAGGCACATGGTTGTTCCAATCGGTGCAGATATATACAAGATCGATGTCGGGACGCTGACAAAGTTCCATCCATGCCGAATCGCCGACATATTCAGCAGCAGCCGGACGGCCGTTGTCTGTGAGTATGTTCTGCGCACGCTCAACGCGGTCGGCATGCTTGTCGCACAGCGCTTTGATCGATGTGCGGTCGATGTTGCTGTATCGTCTGACAGCATCAGGACCACGCATACCCAATCCGATGAAACCGACCCTTACCGAGTCCATAGGCGGCAGACGCAGCCCGACTACATCCTTTTGGCCTTCGGGGCGTTCGGGGACGACTGTCTTTATAATGCCATCAGCAATTTCATACTTTCCGTCGCTTTTACCCGACGAACATGCCGACAACAACACTACAGCCGCCGACAAGAGGACTAAATAAATACTGGATTTTTTCATCAGATTGGTTTATTGTAAAAATGATTTATAGCGATGCGATATATGCGTCCATCTCGGCCGTGTGCTCGTCGAGGCTCTTGAGCAACTGACGCTGCGCGAGGGTGCGCTGCCAGTTGTGCTCGGGATATTGAGTCTTGAAGTAGACGTCGCCCTTGAGGTAGTCAGTGAGGAAACGCACGGCGGTCATGTAAGTCAGAAGCTTTGCGCCGAAAGGCAGAAGTTTTTTCTCAACTTCAGTCAGCATGGGAGCTGCTGTCTCGATATAACCTTTTGTGAATGCACGGAAGACATCCATGTTGAGGCCTACGCGCGACAAATCGGTGTCATCTTCGAGACCGGTGTTGCCGGCTGTGCGGATAAAGTCGCCGAAGTCAGACAGGACGAAGCCCGGCATAGTGGTGTCGAGGTCAATCACACACAGCAGATTGTCGTCGGCATCAAAAAGGATGTTATTAACTTTGGTGTCGCAGTGGGAAATGCGTTTGGGCAGTTTGCCTTCTGCATAGAGTCTTTCGGCCAGAGTCATTTCCTCGGCACGAGAGAGGAATTCGTCGACTATGGGCTGTGCTTTGGCAAGACGGCCGACTTTATCAGCCTTGACAGCGTCGCGAAGCTGCTGCAGACGGGCCGACATGTTGTGGAAATCGGGGATAGTCTCTCCCAGCTGAGGGATGTCGTCGCCGATGAAATAAGCGTGGAATTCGCCGAATGCGCGGCCTGTGCGGTAGGCCATTTCGGGAGTTGCCTGCTCGTGGGTAAAGCTGTCGCGGATTGCGATAGTCACGCGCCAGTAGCTTTCGCCGTCATAATAGTACAGTTTGCCGTCCTTGGTCGGTATGACTGTAAGAGTGCGGCGGTCGATGTCCTTAGCACCCGCCTGCTGAAGACGCTTGCGGATATGCTCGGTAATTTTTACCATGTTCTCCTGAAGAAGGTCTACATCGGTAAAAATCGAATGATTGATACGTTGAAGAATGTAATTGGGCTCTTCTTCAGATGCTGTAGTAATCAGATATGTGTCATTGATTAGACCCGAACCACAAGGTTTTGCATCAATGGCTTCGGATGAAAGGTCAAATTGCCTGGCAATTTCTAAAATTTCGGCCATGTTTTCGATAGTTTTGATATTTTGGGAAATAAAATTAATTGTCTCTTAGAAAAAAGTACACCCGTAGGGAATCGAACCCTAATCTAAGGAACCGGAATCCTTTATTCTATCCATTGAAATACGGGTGCCTACGGTTCTTCATGCTAAAACAACGCAAATTTAAGATTAATTTCGTAGATTTGCAAAAAGAATCTCAAGTCTCTACATTTATATATGAACGTACGCATCGACAAATCGTGGAACGAGCAGCTTGCATCGCAATGGGAAATGCCCTATTTCGAAAGTCTCGCCAACTTCGTACGTCAGCGCTATGCTCAGACTACCGTATATCCCCCTGCGGGTAAGATTTTTGCCGCTTTCGACGCCTGTCCGTTCGACAAGGTCAAAGTGGTCATTCTCGGACAAGACCCCTACCACGGGCCGGGTCAGGCCAACGGTCTCTGCTTCTCGGTCAACGAAGGAGTCGAACTGCCGCCGTCGCTCGTCAACATTTTCAAGGAAATTTCGTCGGACCTCGGCAAAGCTATGCCTTCCGACGGAAATCTTGAGCGGTGGGCGAAGCAAGGTGTACTTCTGCTCAACGCGACTCTGACTGTCGACGCCCACCAAGCAGGCTCTCATCAGGGAAAGGGCTGGGAGGAATTTACAGATGCAGCCGTGCGCAGACTCGCCGAGCAACGCGAGGGTCTGGTGTTTATGCTCTGGGGCAGCTATGCAATACGCAAAGGCTCGTTCATCGACCGCTCGCGACATCTTGTCCTGACAGCGCCCCACCCCTCTCCGCTGTCGGCCTATCGCGGCTTTTTCGGATGCCGTCATTTTTCACAAGCCAACCAATGGCTCGTCTCTCACGGTCAACAAGCAATCGACTGGTAATGCGCGCAAGATTTAAATTACTTATTAGCGGCGTATTATTATCAGTTGCGGCGATTATGTCTGCCGAGCCTCCGGCTGATACGATGACCGGGGCTTTTGATGAGCATATACGCACTATGCAGGTCAATCTGAGGGGCGATATTTTTGCACCGCCTGTAATTGTGCTCGGTTCTGACGATGTGCTGACTTTTTCATTCGACCAGCTTTCCGACGACCGTTCATATCTGAGATATCGTCTCGTACATTGCAATGCAGATTGGCAACCGTCTCCGATGGTTGAATCAGAATACCTGAACGGTTTCAACGAAGCTGTTATCGACGACTTCGAGTTCTCGCGCGGAACGACCGTCAACTATGTAAACTATCGCTTCACAGTGCCTTCCGGCAACATGTATCCGCTGATTTCGGGCAATTATCTCGTTCAGATCTATGATGAAAACGATCCGTCGAAGACCCTTGCTCAATGGCGGTTTATGGTCAGCGAACAAAAAGTCGGTATCGACGCTGCTCTAACATCGCGCACTGACATTGACTATAACAACGCTCATCAACAACTTAGCATCGAAGTCAACACCGAACGGCTCGACGACATCGACCCCTTCAACGACCTCAAAATTATGATTCAGCAGAATGGGCGGTTCGACAATGAAATAGCCCTGCAGCATCCGCTCAGAATGTCGGGTCGAACTGCTGTCTATGACCATCTCGCCCCTCTGATTTTCGAGGCTGGAAACGAATATCGCAGATTTGAAACTGTTTCGCTCGACTATCCTGGCATGAGGATAGAATCGGTACAATATCTCGACCCATATTATCACGCCAACATAACGACGGACATGTCCCGCGCAAAGGAGGCCTACCTTTATGACAGCACTCAGAACGGGCGCTTCAAAATACGCGAATATGATTCTGACTATGCCGACACCAATGCCGACTATGTCGTGGTGCATTTCACGCTTGATTATCCCGAGACGCCCGATTTGATGATTTTTATCGACGGAGACCTGACCAACAGGCGCTTCGATGAATCATCGCGTATGATTTTCAACAACTACACCGGTCGCTACGAGAAGGCTATGCTGCTTAAACAAGGCTCTTACAACTATCAGTATCTCGCCGTTCCTCCGGGCAAAAACAGAGGATACACCTCGCACATAGAAGGCGACAGATATCAGACTGTCAATGAATATCTTATCAAAGTATATGCCCGCCGTCCGGGAGCTCGCTACGACCGACTTGTCGGAGTCAGCCGCATTGTGTCCGACCGATGAAACCCGATGATTAAGTTATGCCGAAATTTGAAGAAACAGAAGAATTTATGCTACAGATTGACAATACATTGGTTAGCCTCGATTCAGCTGAACGATTTTTTTGCTGCGACCTCAATTCATGTCTCGGCGAATGTTGTATCGAAGGCGATGCAGGAGCACCTATAACAGAGGACGAGCGCCGCGAAATCGAACGCATACTTCCTGTCATTTGGGACGACCTGTTGCCTGCCGCACAAGAAGAAATCAAACGCAGCGGTGTCGCATATATCGACGAGGAAGGCGATTTGGTTACATCCATAGTCGATGGCCGCAATTGCGTATTTACGACATATGGCAAAGGCGGCATGTGTCACTGCGCAATCGAAAAAGCTTGCCGTGAAGGCAAAATCGATTTTCTAAAGCCCATATCCTGCCACCTCTACCCTCTCCGGCTGACCGAATATCCGACTTTCACTGCCGTAAATTACCATCGCTGGAAAATATGCAAATGCGCTGAGATTCTCGGCAGGTCGAAGGGCATCAGATTGTACAAATTCCTTGAAGGTCCGCTTGTTCGTCGGTTTGGACGCGAATGGTACGACGAGCTGTGTCTGGCTTGCGAAGAATATCTGAAGCAATACGGGAACTCTGATCAACAATGACTTATGGCAAAGCACAATGACGTAGGCCGTTGGGGCGAACAGCTTGCTGCCGACTATCTTGTCAAACAGGGATATGTCATAGCGCAATGCAACTGGCGTTCAGGCCACTACGAACTCGACATCATTGCATACAAAGACACTCACATAGTCTTTGTCGAAGTCAAGACCCGAAGCAACGATGATGAAGATCCGCTCGATGCCATCGACAAACGCAAGATACATCGCCTCGTAAGAGCCGCTTTGGCCTATGTCGAAATCAACGATATCCATCATGAGATACAGTTCGACATTATCGCCATAAACGGCAATGAGTCCGACTATACAATCGAACACATACCTGACGCAATTCAGCCGCTTCTGCGAACATATTAGAGCCGGCTCTTAATGTCTGTACTTTTTCGGCAGATAGAATTTGGTGTGCGTTACTGCCATTACCATCCCGTAGGAAATGAGCACGACTGTAACCAATGGCATGAAATAGTCGAATCCGTTACACATCTCGGCAGTCAGGACCAGCGCCATCAACGGTGCTCGTATCACTCCCGACATCACTCCGGCCATGCCGACATAAGCAAAGACCTGCACCGGTAGTTCTGCGTCCCACAGCGCATTGACCGCCAACGCAAAAAATGCACCGGCAATTCCGCCCGCAAACAAAGTCGGCGCGAAATCGCCTGCCACACCACCGCCGCTATTTGAAGCCGAGCATGCAAAGCATTTAGTCACAAGTATGCCGCCAAGCACAAGCAAAAGCCACAACTTACCGCCACCTACACCCGACAGAAGTGAATGCGCGAATGGCACGGTGTATTCCAGATCAAGCACCCTGTTGAGTGTGCCGTAGCCCTCGCCGTAGAGAGTAGGAAAAATGAAAATCATCAGAGCCAAGACAAGGCCCGATGATATATTTCTTATCCACGGATTTGGGATAGCTTCGTAAACCTTTCGCATCCGGCCCATAACATATGAGTAGTAGACCGAATACAATCCCGTAAACACCCCTAATCCTATTATATATGGCATTATCCTGAAGTCGAAAGCAATATTTTGCGTCCACGTCAGGTCCATCGTGAAACCGGTAAGTGCATAGGCTGTCAGCGCCGCGCTTATCGTAGCGGCAAAAAGGGCAATTACGGAGACTGTCGTAAATGCCATACCTAACACTTCCAACGCAAAAAGAGCGCCTCCGACAGGAGCTTTGAATATTCCGGCAATACCGGCCGCAGAACCGCAGCCTATCAGAATATACAACTGCTGACGCGAAACACCGCAACAGCGTCCTATATTACTGCCTATAGCCGCGCCCGAGTAAGCAATAGGCCCTTCAGAACCCGCCAAGCCGCCAAAACCGAGCGTAAAAGTGCTTGCAATTATCGGCGCATACATCAGCTTTCGGCTGAGTGAGTAACGCTTATCGGCAAGGTCGTCGACGAGTTTGTCAACCCCGTGAGAAATATTGTCACGCAACACATAGCGCTGATAGATTCCCGTCAGGACTATGCCCGCAACCGGAATCCACAGCATATTCCAATCAGGGCCGCTGCCGAGGCCAAGCGGATGAAGCAACAGGCTCACTTCGCCGATAATCCATTTAAGGAAAGCTGCCGCCAGACCGGCAGATATACCTATCACAACCGAAAGCGTAATAAGCCTTACCTTGTCGGAAGCATGCGGTAAAAAAAATAGCTTTTTTGGGTCCGCACTATCTTTATTATCTGACTGATGTTGAACCATGAAATACTAACAACCGTCTGCATTCATGAGTTCCCTACTCTGTCAAAAAAATCTTATACGAAACTTATACACGGATATGATTTATTAATGCAATCTTTGAACGCGGATCTCGTTATACCGTTATAATAGATTTGAACGCGGATCTCGTTATACCGTTATAATAGATATGGAACAGAATGAAATTGAAATAGAACGGCATCCATGGGAACCGTTTATGCCACAAGGAGCAAAAATATTGATTATGGGAACATTCCCGCCCGGGACTCATCGGTGGAGCATGGATTTTTATTATCCCAACCCGACAAATGACTTTTGGCGCATCATGGGACTTCTGTTCTGCGGCGACCGTAACGCACTCTACGATATGTCGGCGAGATGCTTCAATCTTGACGCAATCCGCAAGCTGATGACAGAGAAACACATTGCGCTTAACGACACTGCACAGTGCGTAAGACGCCTGAAAGGCAATGCGTCAGACAAATTTCTCGAAATAGTCGAGCCGGTCAATCTCGCAGGCTTGCTTGCCAAGATGCCCGATTGTCACGCGGTGGCGACTACCGGCGAGAAAGCAGCCAGAGTTGTAGCTGATCTTACGTCCACGCCCATGCCGGCCATGGGTAAGATGGTGGTTTCGCCGGACGGATTACAAATATGGCGTATGCCGTCGACGAGTCGTGCATTTCCCATGAAGCTTGAGATAAAAGCCGCTTATTATGAAACAATGTTGCGCTCGGTCGGCATATTATAACCTTAATATATGATTTTTTGTCAGGCGTATAATCAATTGTCGCATATCGTTTGTTGAAGAATAAAAGGGATGTTTTAATTTTGTTCAACTTTATCTGTAGTGAAATGAAGGACTTGTCGACATCGATATTGAAAATACGGACTGTAACGCCGACAGCCATAGCTCCGGGCTCTATGCTTGTAGCCGAACCTTTTCTCAGCGAATCATATTTCAACCATGGAGTAATCACTCTTGTCGACTATGCTGACGACGGCGCGCTTGGTCTGGTAATGAACAATCAGACACAACATCGGCTTGACGCTTTTGTAGACGGAGTGGATGAGAAAGCAGACGTACCTGTTTACTGTGGCGGTCCGATCGGCCAGGACAGAATGGTATTCATGCATACACTCGGCGACAAAGTCTTTTCGGGAGCGAGAGAATTTGCTCCTGGTCTGTATCTCGGCGGCGATTTCGACGAAGCTATCGATTATGTCAACTCGGGTTATCCGACCGAGGGAGTGCTGCGTTTTTTCATCGGCTATAGCGGCTGGGACAGCGGTCAGCTCGAAGCAGAACTTGACAATGACACATGGGCGGTAACAGATGCACCGACCGATTTATCAATATTATTAAGTGGCGATGCCGATGCTTACTGGCACAAATTCGTTCGCCGTATGGGCGAAGATTATCGCGCATGGCGTTTTTTCCCGCGAAATGTTTTAGCTAATTAAATTTGTCTTTACTTGCGCCAAAAAACGCGAGTGAACAGAAGAAGAACCGTAAAGATTTCGAGACGGCCAATCAGCATCAGCAATGACAGAACCCACTTGGCCGCATCGGGTAAAATTTCATAAGAACTACCGTAACCGGTCACACCTGCTCCGAGACCTGTATTGGAGATGCAAGAAAAAGCGGAGAAAAACGAATCTATCAGGGGTACGTCAAGAGCAGAAAGAGTCAGTCCGCCGGCGACAATAAGGAGCATATAGATGCAGAGAAACGCAATAACCTTGCTGACAATGTCAGGATTGATAACATTGCCGTTGATGCGCACCGAGAGAATTGCGTTGGGGTGTATGCAGCGATATATTTCGTTTCGGCAATTCTTGATCAGATAAAGCATACGGTCGATTTTCGCACCGCCGCTTGTCGAACCGGCACAAGCTCCCGTGAACATCAACACAAACATCAGAGCAAGCACAAACGGGCCCCATGCTTCATAGTTAACCGATGAGTAGCCCGTAGATGTTATAGTAGATACAATCTGGAAAATCGGGTTTATAGTGATGTCCTGCCATGAATTGCATTGTCCGCGTGAGATGATTGTTATGGCGAAGAGCACATAGTATATCGCAATAGTCATGACATATGCCCGCAACACATCATTGTGCCTTATGGCGCGTGTGTTGCCCGATACGGTCTTGTATATAAGGGCAAAGTTGACACCGCCGATAAACATGAAGATTGTCAACACTATTTTGACATAATCGGAATGATAAGCTACGATGCCGAACGATTCGGTTGAGAAGCCGCCGGTTGAAATCGCGCCGAAAGCGTGACATATGCTGTCAAAAAAATCCATCGGCCCGGCCCATAACAGCAAGACCAGAATAACCGTCAGAGTTAAATATACGGTCCACAGACTCTTTGCGGTCTGACTGATGCGCGGACGTATCTTGTCGTGAGTGATACCGGTTACTTCGGCGTTGAACATCTGCATGCCACCCGAATGGTTAAGCATCGGGACTACCGCGAGAGTGAAGAGGATAATACCCATACCACCAATCCATTGCATCATCGCACGCCATAGCAATATACCATGGCTCATTCCCGAAACATTGTCGAGAACCGACGCACCTGTGGTCGTGAAACCTGACATTGATTCAAAAAAAGCATCACTGATAGATAGCGGCGTCGAGCAGGTCAGGAACGGCAGCATGCCGAAAATAGAGAATACAATCCATACGAGCGCCGTGAGAAGAAAGCCGTCGCGCTTACTCATGTGGCCTGTGCGGGGTCTGATTCTGGAAAGCATCAGAATGCCTATGACTGCCGTTAGAATTGTTGTTCCGCCGAAAGGTATCCAGTCTTTTTCTCCATAGTAAACACAGGTCAGCGTAGGAATAATGAGAAAGAAAGCCTCAAAAATCATCAGCAGACCAATGATGCGTAAAAGCTGGGCAATATTAATCAATGGCTTCTCGGCGCGTATCATGCTGCAGTTTAATTAAATAAACGTTCCACTTTGTGGATAGACCCTAACAGACAGAAAACCAGGACATGATCGCCGGGTTGTATTTGTGTGTTGCCGGAAATAAGCATCCCTTGTCCGTTGCGAATCAGACCTGCGAGGGTCATGTTGCGCGACAGATTTAGTTGACGGACCGGCGCTTTCGTTATCTTTGAGCCCGGTCGGGCCTCAAGTTCTGCGACCTCGGCATCTGTCAGTGCGAGACACTTCGAAGTCGACGAGTCGCTGTCGAGAAGCATTTGAAATATTGAACTCGACGCAAGCAATTTCTTGTTGATGACAGTTCCGATATTGAGACCTTCGGCCTGCGAAATGAACTGGATGTTTTCGACTTCGGCAATAGTTTTTTTCACACCATGCTCCTTGGCCGTGAGACAGGAGAGAATATTGGTCTCCGAACTGCCTGTAAGAGCGATAAACGCATCTGTCTCATCTATGCCGAGTTCGGAAAGAAGTTCGGGATCGCGCGCATCGCCGTATATGATGTCACAATCTTCACATTTTGCCGGAAGAGCATGACAACGCTTTATATCGTTGTCGATTATGCGGAATTTGAAATCATTGCCGACCATGTTGGCAAGGCGCACGGCAATCTTGCTGCCGCCCATTATCAGAACACGCTTTATGCGGTGGTTGACTTTACCGGTAAGGTCAAGCAGATCATGGACGTGATCACGGGTTGTAGTTATATAAAGAATGTCGCCGTTGCGAATATAATCGTCGCCACGCGGGATGATAGATTCATCGTTGCGTTTGATTGCCGAAACGTGGAAGTGATGGTTGGTGTTCGCAAAGTCCTTTAGCTGCATACCTGCTATAGGGGCAGAATCATGAATGCGCACACCTACGAGTATAATCTGCCCCTCATGAAGTTCAAACCAATGACGCACCCAGGAGTGTTCCAAGGCTGTAATAATTTCGAGAGCGGCAAGATACTCCGGATAAATCAGTCGGTCTACGCCCATGCGCCTAACCATCTCTCGGTTGGCCGGATTCATATAATCGTAGTTGGCGATGCGGGCAACGGTAGTTTTCACTCCGAGACTTTTGGCCATGGAGCAAGCGACTACATTGTCAGTCTCATAAGGCGTCACGGCGATGAAAAGGTCGGCCGACCCGACATTGGTCTCGCGCAGAGTGCCGAACGTTGTCGGACAGCCTACGATAGTCATGATATTGTAGGCCGCATCGAGCGCCGCAAGTTTGTCGGCGTTTTCGTCTATCAGAATAATATCCTGATTCTCATTTGAGAGTAATTTGGCAAGATGGGAACCGACTTCGCCGGCTCCGGCGATTACTATTTTCATAACATGTCGGTTTTAGTCCGGGCTTTCATCTCTATTGATTCCTTGATTGTCCGATATATTGAATCAGCGTCGATGCCGCATATAGCCGCGAGTTGAGCAGGCGTACCCTGTGAAATGAATTTATCGGGAAGGCCAAGGCGCGTCAGGCGTATATCAGAATGACGACTGTCCTCGAGCCACTCGGCGACTGCACTGCCGAGACCGCCGTTGACAGTTCCGTCTTCGACGGTAATGATATCCATTCCCCGTGATGCTATTTCACTTAGCATTTCCGTGTCGAGAGGTTTGAGGAAGATTATATCGTAATGAGCCGCGGAAATTCCTTCTGCAGCAGCTCTCGCCACAGCCTCGGCAGCTGCATGGGCAGTAGTGCCGATAGTAACTACGGCTACATCTCGTCCTTCGGTCAGTCGCTCGCCTTTTCCTATGGGGAGCTGACACATGGCGCACTGCCAGTTTGGAATGAAACCGCGGCCACGCGGATATCGGATTGCCATAGGTCCGCAGTCGACCGACTGAGCGGTGTACATCAAGTGACGCAGCATATGTTCGTCGCGGGGAGCGGCGATGGTCATGCCGGGAATAGAGCGCAGATATGCGAGATCGAATGCTCCGTGATGGGTCGGACCGTCTTCGCCGACAAGGCCCGCACGGTCGATGCAGAAAGTGACACGGCGACGGTTAAGGGCCACATCATGTATCATATGGTCATAACCGCGCTGCAGGAAACTCGAATATATTGCCACGAAGGGCTGTTTGCCCTCCTTGGCGAGACCGCCGGCAAACGTGACGGCATGTCCTTCCGATATGCCGACATCGAAGACACGTTCAGGTATTTCCTTCTGCATCGTCGAGGTGGATGTTCCCGACAACATGGCGGCTGTAATTGCCACAATATCTTTATTTTCGCGCGCAAGTTCAAGCAGAGTGTTGCCGAACACGTCCTGAAATTTAATCGGTTTGCCTTCTGCTGTCTGTGTTTCACTTCGCTGCCCGGTCGCCGGGTCGAATTTGCCCGGTGCATGCCAATGTGCCGGATCTTTCTCGGCGGGTGCATAGCCCTTACCTTTGACTGTGCGCAGATGCAGTATCCGCGGGCCTTCCATATCGCGTATATCATTGAGCACGCGAATGATAGCCGATATGTCGTGACCGTCAAACGGACCGAAATAACGTATATTCAGGCCTTCGAAAATATTTTGCTGATGAGCGACAAGCGATTTTATGCTGTTGTTGAAACGCATGATTGACCCGCGGCTTTTGTCGGAAATCATGCCGAACTTCGCAAGCGCGCGGAACGCCTTGTAACGCAAATCATTATAAGTCTTAGACGTCGTGATGTGCGCCAAGTATGAATTAAGCGAACCGACATTACGGTCAATCGACATATCATTGTCGTTGAGGATAATAAGCAGGTTGTTCGGCGTATTAGCTGCATTGTTGATGCCTTCGAATGCAAGTCCGCCGCTTATTGATGCGTCGCCGATAACAGCCACCACGTTCCGCCGCGGCGAATCGCCGTTGAGTTTGCTCGCCACTGCCATGCCGAGGGCTGCCGAAATCGAATTCGAAGCATGACCCGCAGCGAAAGTATCATAAGGACTTTCGTCAGGGTTTGGGAAACCGCTGAGCCCGCCGAGCTTGCGATTATTGGCAAAAGCTTCGCGACGGCCTGTCAGTATCTTGTGGGCATAAGCCTGATGGCCGACATCCCACACAATGCGGTCATATGGTGTGTTGAACACATAGTGAAGCGCTACCGTAAGCTCCACAGCCCCCATGCTTGAGGCGAAATGACCGGGATTGACCGACAATGCGTTGATAAGAAACTGTCTGATTTCGGCGCATAGTTCGGGCAACTGCTGCTGTTCGAGACGCCTGAGATCAGCCGGCGAGTCAATCGTATTAAGAAGCGGTGTTTTTATGTCGGACTCATTTATTGGCATTTTTGACATATTTCTTATACACAGGTACAAAAATGATAATAGCCGACGCAACGATGACAAAAGCCGTGTATAAAGTGAATTTTGGCGTATTTGCTACTATGTATACGACTAACCCGAGCCATAATAGCCCGAGGATGACAAATCGTAATATTACGGATGTTTTCATCGCTGTCACGGTTGTAAACATACAAAGATACGAATAAGTCGAGTGCAAAAGCAAATAAAATTTGATTTTGCCGAGCGAGAGTATCTAAGACCGAGGTCAAAGATACGAATAAGTCGAGTGCAAAAGCAAATTTATTTACAATATCCGCCTATTGACGCCCGATAAAGCTCTCGATATGGCGACGCTTTTTCTCTTCGAGTATTTCGGATATCGCAAGAAAAATACCCGACTCCTCAACATTGCCAAACTCATCGTTGATGGCCGTGCCAAACATGCGCATTGTCGGCGAAAGGCTCATATATGCATTAACCAGCGGCGGAATGCTCAGACCGTATTTATGGACTTCCGAGTTAAGAATACGAAAATCCGACTTGAAGTCTTCGCCCGTAAAAAGTTCTTCCATCCTGGCTATGTCTGTGTCAGTTTTCAAAGGAGTAATAGGCGTCACGAGTTTATCGCGGTCGGGGAAATGCTTGTTCATGAAATAAAGTATCATGTCGCGGCAGGTCGGAAAATAGCTCGGATACATCGTCACTTTGCCGAACAGATATTTTATGTCAGGGTTGATGACCGTCAGCGAGCCCAGACCGTCCCAAAGATTGTCGAGCACATAGATGGCCTTTGCGCCCGCGCGCGACGACTGATATTCGGGTCGGACAAACGAGCGTCCGAGTTCGATTGTATATGGCAGATAGTCGTGCAGAAACTTTTCCGAGAAATTGAACATATGGCTTGTGGCAATCCTCGGACGGCCGGCTTCGTCGACCTTGATGTCGCGACCGCAGATATAGCGATAACCGCCGAGTATGAGCTTGCTTTCAGGTTCCCATACTATCAGCTGACGGCAGGGCGGCTCCATTGTGTCAAATTCATCGATGTCACATTCCTTACCGGTGCCTCCACCTGCGAGTCGGAACGCGATTTCACGCAGACGTCCGATTTCGCGCATAGTATTCGGACTGTTGTGGGCGTCTACTATATATATTTCGTTGCCGCCCTTGTTCGTATCTCGCAGAAAGCGTTCTTTTGTAAGTTCAGCTTCAATTAGTTCTGACGGAACGGCATCAATTATTCGTTGATTCATATGCTGTTAATCTTGTAATTCATTTTTAAGGTCATAGACCGTTCTTCTGATGGCATTAGCCTCGTCCTGAGCCTGACGGCCGCCGCTAAGACTTTGCCACGGAATGATATGCCCGCAGTTGACCCTGAATGTCTTGCCTTCGGCCTTAAATACCTCTGACGGAAGAAGCACCATTTCGAAATTGAATTTTATTCCCATGCTCTCGCGGCGACGGGCAAATGAATAGAAACGGCCTGAATTCTCGCCGTCGAAATATAGCGGCACTATGTCACGCTCGAATTCGACAGCTTTGTTGACAAACATTTTTTTCCATTCGAGGTCGGCAATCGGTCCATTGCCGCTTTTCTGACGCGAAACAAGGCCGGCGGGAAAAATGATGACCGGCTCGTCGCCTTTCAGCACCTCATCGATGGCGCAGATAGCCTCGCGACTTTGGCGTCCGTGCTTGTTAATCGGCAAAAAGACCGGTGCTAGAGGCTTGACAGCCATCAGCAGGTCATTGACAACAAACATAACCCGGCAGCCGAAATATCCCGTGAAGTAGTCGATAAGCGCCATCCCGTCGAGACCGCCCAAAGGGTGGTTGCAGACGATAATCACGCGCCGGTGCTCCGGCTCAGGCAGACGCTTGGCATTAACCATCTCGACCTTGATGTCAAGGTCTGAAAGCACACCGCGGCAGAAGTCTGCGCCTTCGTCGGGAAAATTCCTTTCGAGCAAATCGTTGAGCCTGTTTTGGCAAATAAGTTTCTCAAGTTTACGGATAATAAATGAGGGCACAAAGCGCGACGCCCTGCCGAGACGTTCGCTGACGACGGCACGGATGTCGATTTTGATTGGCGCTTTTATGTTTGTGTCCGCTTTACTCATTATTCTGCTGTTTGAAATTGCAAAATTATTAAAATTCGGTCTATATGGAACGCCCGATGCCCCATTTTTTTGTATTTTTGCGTGAAAGTTTCATCAGTCAACCTTGAAAGCCAATCGTCAAATGAGCGAATCCGTACCCGATAAGTTGCCGCGTCTGTTTCTCTACGCCCCGTCAAGAGAATATGTCAGACCATATTTTGAGCGTATGATGCCCGAATACGAGCTGACCGACAGCATTGCTGATGCTGATGCGGCCGTCATGCTGTCGACGGTTGATGTCTATGATGTCGACGAGGGGCTGAACGTCAACGAATTGGCTCCGTTGCGCTCTGACAGCCCCGAGCTTGACTGTGAACTTCGGTTTTTGAATGATTGCCGTGAGCACGGACTTCGCTATGTGCTTTTGCGCTGTGCGCCTGTGGTTTGCACAGGCATGCAGGGCTATGTCCGCCGGCTCGCCGAGCGCATATATCGCGGAACATACATCGGCCTAAGCGGCAACGAAGCCGTCCGCAGCGTTGTCCATGCCGTCGATTTGCCTTTGGTCGCACGCCTGACCATCGGCAACAATGATATATATAATGTGACCGATGGCCGCGAGACCCCGGTCAACGAGCTTGCCGATGCTTTAGCCTGGCGCATGTCGCAGAAGCGTTTGATGATGTTGAAGCCAAAGTGGTACAAACTGCTTTTCGGCAAACGGAAAATGGCTGAAGCCTCACGCTCGCTCTGTTTCTCCGACGGCAAACTGCGTTCCGTTGCTGACTATCAGCCGACTGTCGTTGTCGATTATCTTAAAAATCATGTATATGACCAACACAGTCTCTGATTTCGCAGCCCGACTCGGCCAGACGCTCAAAGGCATGGTCAAAATCGCCCTCAACCCTGCGCCACCGACCATCTCAAAGGTCAAAAACGCGGAGTCAGAGCCGCTTATCATCCTTGCCAACGGTCCGTCTTTGCGCAAAGTAATCGACGAACATGCCGACTCTCTGAGCCGCTCGCGCACACTCGCCGTCAATTTCGCCGCATGCGCTCCGGAATTCTTCACTCTTAAGCCCGATTATTATGTGCTTGCCGACCCGCATTTCTTCCGCGCCACTGCCGATGAGAATGTCAGCCGTCTGCTTGCCAATCTCTCTGCCGTCAGTTGGCCTATGCGCCTGATTGTCGACCGGCGCTATCGCCGATTGCTCGACAAGGCCGTGACGCTGCCCCAAAATGTCAGGGTCGAAACTTTCATCGGCAACGGTGTCGAAGGCTTCGGCTTGTTTGAAAATCTCGCCTACGGCAGCGGACACGCCATGCCGCGCCCGCGCAATGTGCTCATACCCTCGATTATGGCCGGCATGATGCTTGGCTATAAGACTATATATATATGTGGTGCCGACCACTCGTGGATGCAGGACTTGCATGTGACCGACGACAACGAGGTCGTTTCGGGCATGAATCATTTCTACAAGGAATCACAATCCGAAGTCAAGCGCTCTAAAAACGAATACCGCGGCTATCGACTCCACCAGATTCTCCTGAGCTACTACACGGCTTTCCTTAGCTATCACAAAATCGAACGCTACGCCCGCCGCCGGGGCATTGATATCTTCAACGCCACCTCCGGCAGCTATATAGATGCGTTCCGCAGACGTCAAATTCCAAATCTTTAATAATATGAAACTCTTCAAAAATTTCTTCGCCTTTGCCGCAGCGCTCCTGATTATCGCTTGTGCCGCATCGTGCAATTCTAAAAAGACCGATAATACAGCCGAGGCCGAGAACCTTTGCCCGTCTCTCTCTGTCGACTCGCTCCTGGCTGATGCCGATGACCTTTTAGGCGACACCGTCATTGTTGTCGGCGATTGCAGCCATTTGTGCAAACACGGCGGCAAAAAAGCATTCCTCGTCGGGGCTGACAGCCTTGCCATGCTTCGCTGTGAGGCCACTGCAGCCATGGGCGGAGCCTTTTCTCCCGACTGTGTAGGCAAGACTTTGTCTGTCAAAGGCGTAGTTTGCGAAAATCGTATCGGCGAAGCCGAGGTCAAAGAAATGGAGGCTCAGCACGCCAAGACTGAAGGCGCGGCCGACCACAACTGCTCGACCGAAGCTAAAGCCAACGGACAGGACTCTATCTGCGAATTCGATGCCCGCATGGCCGATTTCCGCGCTCGCATCAGCGACCGTCTTGCTAAAGAAGGTAAGGACTATCTTTCGTTCTATTATCTCGAAGCTGTTTCCTACGACATCAATCAATAATGCCCGATAGCGACATCATAAAACTTCTGCCCGATTCGGTGGCCAATCAGATTGCTGCCGGCGAAGTCATTCAGCGACCCGCTTCTGTTGTTAAGGAACTGGTTGAGAATGCCATCGACGCAGGCGCGACCGACATCAGCATTATCATCAAGGATGCCGGACGCACCCTTATTCAGGTCGTCGACAACGGTTCAGGCATGTCGCCGACCGATGCCCGTATGGCTTTCGAGCGCCATGCAACAAGCAAGATTGCAGCCGCCGAGGATTTATATTCGCTCCACACCATGGGCTTCCGTGGCGAGGCGCTCGCCTCGATTGCTGCGGTGGCTCAGATTGAGTTGCGCACCATGCGCCGCGACGACAAAGTCGGCAGCCGTTTGGTTATCGCCGCCTCGAAAATGGAGTCGCAAGAGCCTTGCGCATGTGTGCCCGGCTCGAATATCATGGTAAAGAATCTCTTTGCCTACCTCCCCGCCCGACGAAAATTCCTCAAGAAAGACTCGGTCGAACTCGGTCACATAATCCATGAGTTCGAACGCCTCGCACTTGTCAATACCGACGTCGATTTCACACTCATCCACAACGACGTCACACTCCATCGTCTGCTCCACGGTTCGCTGCGTATGCGCATCGGCGAACTCTTCGGCAAGGCGATCGAACGGCAGATTATTCCGCTTGCGACCGAAACATCGCTCGTGAAATTGTCGGGCTTTGTCGGACTGCCGCAGTATGCTCGCCGTCGCGGCGCACACCAATATCTCTTTGTCAATGGCCGCAACATGCGTCATCCTTACTTCCATCGCGCGGTTATGAGCTGTTTCGAGCATCTTGTGGCTTCTGACGTCCAGCCCTCTTATTTCATCAATTTCGAGGTCGACCCTGACAGGATTGATGTCAACATCCATCCTCAGAAACATGAGATTAAGTTCGAGGACGAACAGGCCATATGGCAGATTGTTGTCGCCGCTGTCCGCGAGGCTCTCGGCAAGACCAATGCTTCGGGAGCTATCGATTTCAACGTCGAGGATGCCCCCGATATTCCGGCTTTTGACCCCGCAGTCGGCGGTTCGGCCAAAGTGGATGTCGACGCTTCATACAACCCCTTTACGGCGGACATAGCTGTCAGTCAGGATCAATTCCCCGATGTCGCCACATCTCCAAACCGCACATCTTCTGCCGGATGGAACGAACGCCCTTCTGCTTTGGGCCGTGAGCGCACGGCTTCGCTTGCCGAAGTGCGCAGCGCCCTCAACATTTTGGAGCAGTCGCGTCCCGCTGTCCGTCAGATGGGGCTCGACGAGTTGCCCGATGCCGATTCTAATCAGTCGTCGGCTGTTGCTGGCCATAGTCCGACTCCGTCATATATTACCGTCGGCTACAAATACATCGCCACTCCAGTGCGCGACGGCCTGATGGTCATTGACCGGCATCGCGCCCATGTGCGCGTGCTTTACGAACGCATCATGGCCGGAATCGCCGACGGTCGCATTGCGACTCAGCGCATGATTTTCCCCGAGTCTGTCGTTCTGAGCGTCTCGCAGGATCTTGTACTGGCCTCGATATGCGACTCTATGGCGCGTCTGGGCTTCGACCTGTCGCCCTTGGGCGACAACACCTGGGCCGTCAACGGCATGCCCTCGGCTCTGAGCGCCGCCTCGCCTCGCGAAACCATCGTCGACATCATCGAGAAGGTATCGCAGACCGGCGAACTCCCCGACACTGAATTGTTCCGCACAATCGCATCGTCGATGGCCAAAACTGCGGCTGTCAATGTCAGCAACCGCATGTCGGAGGCTGAGACTGACATGCTTGTGGCTGACTTGTTCAAGACCTCAGCGCCCAATTTCACACCCGACGGACTGACCATTATCGTCACTGTCGCAATGGACGAGCTTTCGCGCCTTTTCAATTGATACTCCCGCTTATGAGGTCTTGTCTTGCGTCATTGCTTTTTGTCTTGCTCGCTGTCTTTCCCGCTTTTGCAGCCGGAGAGATAAGCCGTGACCAACTCGACAAGGCCATCAGCCGGCTTGACCGCACTCTCGACCGACGAGCGGCGATTATCTCGCAGCGGCAGAGCAAAATCGATTCGCTGAAGCAGGTCTACAGCGAGTCAGAGAACTTTGCCACTCTGATGGAAATCGGCGACACCTACACATCGTTTTCCAATGACTCCGCTCTGGCATATTTCGACCTTGCGTTTAACGCTGCCGTTGACGATGGCGACCGCATTGCGGCGCAACTCAAACGGACAGCGCTCATGCCTCTTGCCGGGCTGTTCGAGGCAGCGGTCATCGAATATGAGTCTATCGACAGCCTCGAAGCACACCGTGCCGACCCCGGACTCTACTATGAAAGCGGTCGCAAGCTCTATAGCTACATTGCCTCGGCATATTCTGATTTCAAACCATACAAGGAGCTGTATCAGGCCAAGGCGCTCGACCGTCAACAGTGTCTGCTCGCGGTTCTCGACCGCAGCAGCGACGAGTATCTGTTCAATCTCGGCGAATACTGCCTCTTGACAGGCAGTCTGTCCAAAGCAAAGGCCCTTCTGGGCGAACTCATCGACCGCACCGCCGACAAGGGCCTGCTTGCGCGCGCCAATCATCATCTGTCGTCTATCGCTCGGCGTCAGGGCGACCGCGACGCCTACAAATTCTATCTCGCCTGTTCGTCGATTGCCGACATGGAGTCGGCCACACTCGAAGTGGCATCACTTCAGGAACTTGGCACTACTCTCTACGACGACGGCGACATCAATCGCTCATATCGCTATCTGTCGACTGCCCTCGACAATGCCGTGCGCTGTGCCGCGACTCTGCGCATGGTCGAATCCTCCAAAGCCATGCCCATTATCGCCAGTACTTACAATGGTCAGGCCGACTCTTGGCGCAATTCCATATATGTGATTATGGCGATAATGTTCCTGCTCCTGACCGTCCTTGTGGCTACATTATTTGTCCTCTACCGTGAGATGAAGCGCATGCGCAGGCTCGAAGCGAGGTTGCGCATCGCCAACAACGGAAAAAATATGTATATCGGCCAGTTCCTCAAACTCTGTTCGATTTATATGGACAAGCTCAACAAATTTGTCAAACTAGCCGACCGAAAAATATCTGCCGGCAAAGCCGACGAACTGTCACGCATGCTCAAATCCGGGAAATTTATCGAGGAGCAGAACGCCGATTTCTATGTCGTCTTCGACGATGCCTTCCTCCACATCTACCCTGATTTTGCCGAGAAAGTCAACAATCTGCTGCGCCCCGACTGTGCAATCACTCTCAAGGAGGGAGAATCCCTCAACACCGACCTCCGCATTCTCGCCATCATGAGGATGGGAATCGACGACTCGGCTACTATAGCCCAAATCCTCAACTACTCGCTCAATACTATCTATTCTTATAGAAATCGACTGCGTTCTCGCGCTGTCGACAAGGATAATTTCGAGGCCGACGTCATGAAAATCGCACCTATGGCGTAATAGAACTGTTATATTAATGAACACTTTCAATTTGCCCATACCGCTATTAATCAACCACTTGCTTCAACCATAATCTTATATCGTCTTATACCTCGGTCATATAGCGTTGCAAAGCTCGTCAGGGCATATTAATTTTGCATCGTAAAATTTATGATTCTCTTATCGACTTACACTTATTTTGATTGTATGACACCATTAACATCTGAAAACATCAAAATCTGATTTTAAAGTCAGCAGGTATCTCGTTACCTGAATCGAAACCCTCTCTTTGATTAAAAACGGGTATTTATAAAAGATATAGATAATGTGTTTTATGTTAGTTATGTAATTGTTTTAAGTCTTTAAAACACCGCAGGACGCCCTCGTGAGAAGGTGTCCTGTTTTTTATTCCCTATTAATTGGCTATTATTCTTCTTTTTGCGATTATTTTCAAAAATAATTGCGAAAACATTTGTACACAATCAAAATGCGTATTATCTTTGCATCGTGAAAATCACACAGCGCAATGCAATCCCCTTGGGCGCGGTCGGCGATTGCTTACGCAATTGATTTCGATTGTATTGATAATCTGACTATTATATGTTTAATAAATGAATAATAGGTTTGATTGCAAATGAAAAAGTTTGAATGAACTTTTTCGAATAAAAAAATAGTCAGTCAATCACTATCAATCGAAAAAAATGCAACAGCAATCATCACTGCCATTGCCCGTGCGACCTTCACACCAACAAATTAGAACCTTGAAATTTTGTCCTTTTGTAGTTTCTATCAACAATGGTTGCGTTTGCAGCCGAACCTTCGGCCGACTTTTAGCCGCGCTACTTTAGATGCCGAACCTTCGGCCTTTTTTCGTAATTTTGCACTATGCAAAAACTTCATCTGTTCAACCCGGAAAACGACATCGTTTTAGCTTCAGGGCTTCAGCAGTTCACGCCGCCGAAAGCCGCACTTGCTCTGCGCAACGCCGGAGCTGCACTACCACTGTGGTATGCCGACAACGGCGACCGTCTGCTCGCTTACGGCATCAACGCGCGCTGGCTCGACATGGTCCGCGAACGCTTTGGCATAGATGTCGATATTTTCGACCATCAGTCTGCGGCTGACTATGCCCCTACACCTTGGGGTTGGTCTGCGGCTGCGCGACGCGATTTCGCCGCCGAAGGCTTTCAGCCGTCTCTGCTGCCCGACGACAGGCAACTCGAACGCTATCGGCAGCTGTCTCATCGGCGCACAGCAGCCGAACTAAGGAAGGCAATCGCCCCTCGGCTCGATTTTGAGATAGCACAGGCAGCTGTCGAATTTTCCGACATCACTATGCTGACTGCATATCTACATCAGCACCCCTGCTGCATCATAAAATCCCCCTGGTCGAGTTCAGGACGCGGATTGACCGACACTCGCCGCATGAAAGCCGATGAAGTGTTGCGACGCTGCGTGGGAGTCATCCGTCGTCAAGGCTCTGTTATGGTCGAACCTGCTTATGACCGCATCGCAGATTTCGCATGTCTGTTCACTTGCGAAAATGGCAAATGCGATTTCGTCGGCTACTCGTTTTTCAAGACCGACGACGGCGGCAACTATTGTGGCAACCTTCTTGCCGGAGATGATGTTCTGCTCGATGAAATAGATCGTTATTTTCCGAAAGATAAGCTCACGGCCGTAGTCTCCGCCTTGCAATGCGCCGTCGGGTCAATGATTGCACCCTGCTACACAGGCCCGCTCGGCGTCGATATGCTTGTGGCACGCATGCCCGACGGACAGGCTTTGCTCGACGCAACGGTCGAACTTAATCTGCGCATGACTATGGGCTTCGTGGCCCATAGCCTGAGCCAACGCTTTTTAGCGCCCGGCATTGCAGCGACCTACTCCGTAAGTCCCGCACAAAAAAAGCCGGTCTCTGACTCTGTTGTTGTCGAAAACCGGCGGATTGTCGACGGCAGGATGATACTCACGCCGCCCGGCGGTCAGTTCAGTTTCATCTTAGAAACTGCGACTCCGCCCGTTAACTCTTGAGACCTGCTGCAGCGTTGTGCGCTTTGTCAGCGAGTGAGTCAATCATGTCTGCGCCTTTATCGAGCGCATTGGCTGTGACTTCCTTTACTTTATCTGTTACAGCCTGTGCTTTATCGACTATTGTGTCTTTGGCGTTAGCTATTGCGTCTGCTGCTTTGTCTTTCAAATCCTTACTTTCGGCGGTAACTGCATCTTTTGCGGCTGTTGCCGAAACTTCAGCGGCTGCTTTCGCTACTGTTGCCGCTGCTGCTGCGTTCTGTTTATTCAAGTCCATAGTGTTTTTTCTTAAGATGGTTAATTAATCAGTTTTATGCCAAAACGCATTTTCACGTCTAAAAGTTTATAAACTGCTCACTCTTTATTTGACTTATTCGTATCTTTGCAGAATATGGACCACAGCTACGCACAAGTCATATTGCCCCTGCCTTTCGACCGCACGTTTACCTACCGTATCCCGGAGGCTATGGCCGATGAAGTTGTCGTGGGTTCACGAGTGCTTGTGCCTTTCGGTCCGTCGCGCTACTACACGGCCATTGTCGAGTCCGTGTGTCCTCATGCGCCTGAAGGCTCTTTCAACATCAAGGACATAGCCTGTGCTATCGACCGCACGCCGATTGTCCGTCATCCGCAGCTCAAGTTTTGGCACTGGATGGCTAAATATTATCTTAGCCCGGTAGGCGATGTCTTCAAGGCCGCCCTGCCTTCGGGCCTGAAAGTGGAAAGTGAGACCGTTATCGAACTCAATCCCGACATCGAAGCCGAAAGCCTTACGGGCCTGAGTCCCGATGAAGACAAGGTCGTTTCTGTCCTATGCTCACTCAAACGTGTTTCAGCAAAGGACATTGCGACCTGCGCTTCCGTCGACAGAGCCGAGGCCGTTGTCGACCGTCTGATAGCGTCGGGCGTATTGGTGGTCTCTGAAAAAGTTGTCGAGCGTTTCCGTCGCAAGCGCATCAGCTATGTCAGCATCGCCGACCCTGCCCGGTCGACCGAAGATTTGTTCGCCATGGTCAAAGGCGCTAAGAAACAGGAGACCGCCTTGCTCGCAATCTTGTCGATGAACCGCAACCACAACGCGGAAGTGCCGCTTGATGCTCTGATCGAACGCAGCGGTGTTACTCGCGCCATCATCTCGGCTATGGAGAAGAAGGGCATCATAAAAATCACTGCCCGTGAGATTTCCCGCTTTTCATGCGACGAGACCTTGCCGGGCAAACTGCCCGCTCTGTCCGAAGCTCAGTCTGCCGCCCTCGGGCAAATCCATCATTCGCTTGTCGATCATCAGACTGTTCTGCTCCATGGCGTGACTTCGAGCGGCAAAACCGAAATTTATATCCATCTCATCGACTATGTGCTTCGTCAGGGCAATCAGGCTCTCTTCCTTGTACCCGAAATCGCTCTCACTACTCAGCTCACTCGGCGTCTGCAGCGGGTGTTCGGCGACAATGTAGTCATCTACCATTCGAAGTTTTCCGACCGTGAGCGTGTCGAGATTTGGCAGCGGCTCTTGCACTCCAACCGCCCTTGTGTGGTTATCGGTGCGCGCTCGTCGGTGTTCCTCCCCTTTGCCCGCCTGGGCATTGTTATCGTCGACGAGGAACATGAGTCAAGCTACAAACAATTCGATCCTGCCCCTCGCTACAACGGCCGCGACGCAGCCATAATGCTTGCGGCAATGCACGGTGCGAAAGTTGTGCTCGGCAGCGCTACCCCCTCGGTCGAGACTTACTATAAGGCGACGACCGGCAAATATGGACTCGTCAGTCTGACCACACGCTTCGACGATGTTCCCCTGCCCGATATTGAGATTGTCGACATGTCGGCTGAGCGGCGTAAGGGGCGCGTCATTGGCTCGTTTGCTCAGACCACGGTCGAGACTGCCGCCCGATCGCTTGCCGATGGCAAACAGGCGATATTTTTCCACAACCGGCGTGGCTACGCCCCCATGGCGCGCTGCAAGGCGTGTGCGTTCGTGCCCAAGTGCGACCACTGCGACGTCTCGCTCACTTATCATCGCAATCCCGAATCGCTCGTCTGCCATTACTGCGGAGCGGTTTACCCCGTGATGCGTGTCTGCCCGCAATGTGGCGAGCCGGCTATTGAAATCGTCGGTTACGGCACTGAGCGTGTCGAGGATGAAGTCGCCTCTATGTTCCCCGACAGCCGCATTATGCGCATGGACCTGGACACGACGCGCAACAAGGAGAGCTATTCGAAGATTATTTCTGACTTCTCGTCTCACAAAGCCGATATTCTCGTTGGCACTCAGATGGTGACCAAGGGTCTCGACTTCGCCGATGTCGATGTCGTCGGCGTCATCAATGCCGACACTCTCATCCATTATCCTGATTTCCGTTCGACCGAACGCGCGTTCAACATGCTTGAACAGGTCGCCGGACGTGCAGGTCGTCGCGACACAAAGGGTAAGGTCATGATTCAGACCTACGAGCCCGACCACCCGGTCATTAATTTTGTCCGCACTCACGACTATCTTTCATATTACAATCACGAACTCGAAGAGCGCAAGGCTTTCAACTACCCTCCCTTTGCGCGCGTAATCAATATCTATATCAAGCATCGCGACGCTGCCCGACTCTCGGCTTTTGCCGAAAACTATGCCACGCGGCTGCGGACTCTCTTCGGCAACCGCGTCAACGGCCCGAAAGAACCCCAGGTCAGCCGAGTGCAGTCGCTCTACATCCGGTCGATTATGCTTAAAATCGAAAATGCGGCGTCGACCGCCAGAGTCAAGCAGATTCTGCGCGACCTCTATGTCGAGATGCAGTCGTCGCCGGCGACCAAAGGTTTTAACATCTATTACGACGTCGACCCTGCTTGACAGATTTTTTTAAACAATTGACTATTATGGCTAATCAGACAAAGACCAATGCAATCAGGCTGCTCGAGCGGGCAAAACTCGCCTTCGAGGTAATTCCTTATACTGTCGACGAAAACAATCTGGCGGCCACTCATATCGCCGACGAACTCGGCGAGGATATCCGTCGGGTGTTCAAGACTTTGGTCCTTCATGGCGACAAGTGCGGCTATTTTGTTTGCGTCATCCCCGGCGACCGTGAGGTCGACTTGAAAAAAGCCGCACGCGCTGCCGGTGCAAAGAAAGCTGAAATGATTCCGATGAAAGATCTGCTCCCGACTACCGGCTACATACGCGGTGGCTGCTCGCCGGTTGGCATGAAAAAGCCCTTCCCTACTTTCTTCGATGAGACGGCCCTGCAGTTTGACTTCATTTATGTGAGCGGCGGACAGCGTGGCTTGCAGATTAAAATCGCCCCGGAGACTTTGATTGCATTTGTCGGTGCAAAGACACTCGACCTGACTAAAGATACTGAAGAGATATGAATACATTCGGACAGGTTTATCGACTGACGTCGTTTGGAGAGAGCCACGGCGCAGCTATCGGCGGAGTCATTGACGGCGTTCCTGCCGGCATCCGCATAGATATGGACGAGGTGCAGAGTCAGCTCGACCGGCGTCGTCCCGGTCAGTCGGCGATTGTCACTTCGCGCAACGAGGCCGACCGCGTCAGATTGCTTTCAGGTGTATTTGAAGGTCTTACCACAGGTGCGCCGATAGGTTTTGTCATCGAAAATTCCAATCAGCACAGCAACGACTATGAGCCCTTGCGTCATATGTTCCGTCCGTCGCATGCCGACTTCACTTATCAGACGAAATACGGTCTGCGCGACCATCGCGGAGGCGGTCGCTCGTCGGCGAGAGAGACAGCGACGCGCGTCGTGGCCGGAGCTATTGCCCGTCAGGCACTTGAAGCTATGGGCATGAGCATCTGCGCCTATACATCGCAGGTCGGCGAAATTATTGTAGACAAGGACTATAATTCGCTCGACCTCTCGCAGACCGAAAGCAATGTCGTCCGCTGTCCCGACACGGCGGCAGCTGCCGATATGGAGCGCTTGATTCGCGAAATCAAATCGCAGGGCGACACCGTCGGAGGTGTAGTCTCTTGCGTCATCAAGGGTGTTCCCGTCGGTTTGGGCGAACCTGTCTTCGGCAAGTTACAGGCCCGGCTGGCCGACGCCATGCTGAGCATTAACGCGGCCAAGGGTTTTGACTATGGCATGGGCTTCGCGGGTGCGGCGATGCGTGGCTCGCAGGCCGTCGACATCTTTGTTTCTGAAAACGGTCACATCGCTACTGAGACAAATCATTCGGGCGGCATTCAGGGTGGCATCTCCAATGGCGGAGACATATATTTCAGAGTGGCGTTCAAACCCGTAGCAACTCTGCTTCAGGAATTGCAGACTGTCGACGACTCGGGTTGCCCCGCTAAGTTAAAAGTCAAAGGCCGCCACGACCCCTGTGTCGTGCCGCGCGCCGTTCCGATAGTCGAAGCCATGGCGGCAATGGTTCTTTTCGACGCTGTGTTGCTCAATCGTTGTGCGAGGTTTTAAGCTCTTCCTGAAATCTGCGCATGATGAATCCTTTCTATCGCGACTATGGCGACTTTCTTGCCGGGCATTTTGACTTCAAAGTCCAGAAACTGACGGTTGATGCCGGCTTTACCTGCCCCAACCGCGACGGTTCGCTCGGCAGGGGTGGTTGTATTTATTGCAACAACAGTTCGTTCTCGCCGACGACGGGAAGCGAAGGACGCAGCGTGAGCGAGCAACTCGCCGACGGCAAACGTTTTTTTGCCGCAAAATATCCCAATATGCGTTATCTCGCATATTTTCAATCTTATACAAGCACCTATGGCGACATAGACCGTCTGCTCGGCTTCTATCGCGAGGCGCTTGCGGTGGACGATGTCGTCGGCATAGTCATAGGCACACGGCCTGACTGCATGCCTCAGCCTCTGCTTGAGGCTCTTGCCGAAATCAACCGCCACTACAAGGTCTTCATCGAATACGGCGCGGAAACGAGCCACGACTCTACCCTGCGCGCCATAAACCGCTGTCACGACTGGGCGACGACGGTCGACGCGGTCCGACGAACGGCTGACGCCGGGATTCCCGTCGGCCTGCATCTCATTCTCGGCCTGCCGGGCGAAAACGTTGACATGATGCTCGAGACTGTCGACCGGGTGTCGGCTCTGCCGATTGACACCGTCAAGTTCCATCAGCTGCAGATAGTCAGAGGCACCCGCCTCGCTGCCGATTACCTGGCCGGACGCGCCGACCTCAGGATATTCGACATTGATGAATATGTCGCGCTCTGTGCCCGGATTGTCAGGCGTCTGCGCAAGGACATTGCGATAGAGCGCTTTGTCTCTCAGTCGCCCGACCGTCTCCTTATCGCGCCGCGCTGGGGATTAAAGAATTATCAGTTCACAAACTTGCTCCATAAATATCTGGAATGAAATATTTTGACAAAATATTAAAAGCTCTGTCATCGCGAGTTGCGCTGTTCTACATCCTTGTAGTCATCGGCATTGCAGCCGAACTGATGTCACTGTCATATCTGATTGGCGACAACTCTACGTTCAGGCTGCGGACTGTGATCTACCTGTCCGACGGAGCGGTGCTTATGCTGTTCTATTGGTTCTGCGCGCCTCGCCTGCGCTGGCTCTCGCTTCCCATGGTCTGGCTTGTCTCGCTTTTTGTGCTTGCCAATGTCCTGTATTTCAGATATTGGAACGACCTCATTCCGCTTCAGTCGATTTTCGTGGCCAATAATTACAACAGTTTTGTTTTCCGAAGCATCTGGCCTCTGTTCCGGCCTGAAGACTCACTATATCCGGCCGTTCCCATATTGGCGACCATACTTTATTTTGTCATCAGACCTTCTAAAGACCCGTCGCTGAAGTTAAAGAGCAAACTGCTGATGGTGGCGTTTACCGTGGCGCTTTATGCTCTCGGCTTTTATCTTAGTGTCAACAGCGTGCGCCATTGGCATCAGATTGTCGGTTATCCCGAAATGCCCGTAAAAGATATTATCGCCAACCGTTACGGACACGACTCGACCCAGTTCGGCATGTGGAAAAACAACGGGTTATGCGGTTTCATCATCACTCAGATAATAAATTATCCTGACGACACCGTAATCGAACTTGACGAGCGGCAGAAGGCCTCAACCCAAAAGTTTATAGACGAGCGACGCCTCGCGGCGGCTGATTCGACCTGCCTTGTTCATAATCGCGGCAAGAACCTTGTATTCATTATCGTAGAATAGCTCAACTCATGGACGATAGGCAAAACATACGGCGACCGTCTGCTGGCACCGGTTCTAAGTTCTTTGGTCGAAGCCGATTCTGTAATATCATGCCTGTCGATGTTGGCACAAATCAACGACGGCGGTTCGTCTGACGGACAGCTCATCTACAACACCGGGCTGCTCCCGCTCTTAAACGGCGTTGTGGCGCAGACATTCGCCCAAAACCGCTTCCCCTCGCTTGCCGAAGCCATTCGTCCGGCGTCATCGGCTGAGTTTATTGTCGAAAGCGCCAATGTCTACAACCATCGCATGACATCGCAGGCCTTCGGTTATGAGGCAATCCATGATCTTGATTCTCTTCATGCCGTCGGCTGGGACAAGACTCTGAAAGGCGCTGATGACGCCGTCCTCGACTATGCCTTTGACCGCATCTCGGCCATGCCGCAACCCTTCTTCGCCGAGATAACGACGCTGTCGATGCACTATCCGTTTGAAATCGAAGGCTTCGAGCCGGTCGAATGGATAGACTCTATCGCTCCCGACGACTATTATTTAAATCACTATCTTCAGACTGTGCATTACACCGATGCGGCCATAGGTCGTTTCCTCGCGCGTCTCAAAGCCTCGGACTTGGCCGACAATACAATTGTAGTCATCGCATCCGACCACGACGAAATCGCGGCACAGCGCACAGCATCCGAAACCTCCCCGGTCGACAGTCCGATTGCGTTTATCGTCCTCGGCGCGGGAGTCACAAAGCACCTTGACCGGCCTATGGGGCAAGTCGACGTATTCCCGACATTGCTCGATGTTATGGGTGTGGGACGCGAACAGTATTACTGGCGCGGACTTGGCGAAAGTGTGCTTTCCGGCTCTGTCGACGCAGCCATCAGCCGCACCGGCCGCCTCGCCGGCTCTCCCGACAAACAGACAGAACTGCGCCTGCGCCGCATGTTCGAATTAAGCGACACCCTCATCCGCTCCAACTACTTCGCCAATTAACGCCATATCAGCCTTTTGGGATATGGCAAAAAAAGAAAGCCCGGCGGGGCGGGCTTTCTTGCGGTCACTGTATATTTGCGGTCTATGGTTTTATCTTAGTCAGTACAACTTTGGAGTTGTCGAGTGCGAGGACGGTGTGAGGCGTTGAGGCCGGCAACAGAATGCCATCGCCTTTATTCAGGTGCTGACGCTGATTGTCGACTTCAAATTCGACAGCGCCCTCAATCACATATACAAACACATCATACTGAACCGAGTGTCGAGCCAGCATAGCTCCGTTGGCAAAAGCCAAAAGAGTCACAGAGCCATTGTCGGTTGAAAATACATCTTTAGCGACGATTTGGCTGTCGGTGTATTTAAGTTCGGCTGTCAGACGCAGCGGTGTTTTGATTTCTTCCTGAGTTTTCATAATTATATTATTTAGTTCTGATGCTTAAACGCAGCAGACAAGGATAAAGTTTCTATATTCCCGATATTTCACTCAAATATTTGTTAATGATTCATGCGTATCAGAGGCGGAGAAGAGCGAACAATATGATGGGAATAAACGTTAGTGAATCATAAAGATAATTAACATTAACGCCTCCGACATGAAAACTAACCCTCTCTTGAATATTCTGGTTATGGCAGTCACTCCCCTGATGGCAGTCGTGTCGTCGTGTAAGAATGCAGATCTATGGGATGAACTGCCCACTGAGATATCGGAATTTATCAGTCAATACTATCCGAATTCCGGCATAGACAGTTTTACAGACTCATCAACCACATATCATGTGAGGTTAAACAACGGCCCGGGAATGACGTTTGACAAGAACTATCACTGGGAAGCCATCAACGGTTACGGGATGCCTCTGCCTCAGGTATTGCTTTTCGACCAGCTACCGCCGGCTCTGTATCAATATATCGAAGAAACAGAAGAATTGAACGAGGTGTTCAGCATCGAGCGCAATTCGAAGAGCTACACTATAGTATTGCTCGATTCGACGCTCCACTACGACATCGACACGCAAGCGATTACCGGGTCTGACTCGAGTCGTGCGTGAGGTCGCGCTGATAGCGTATCGAACCGCCCTGAAGCGGGAAATTCAGGCGCAGAATCGCGCCATCGGTCAGGTCGGCACTCGTCTCGGTGTCTATTGCCCGTCCGAAGGCGTCGAACCAAACCAAATCATAGTGAGAGATAAAGGCTGTCGGCTTCAGACGGCCTTTAAGCATTAGCGGACGCCAGTTGGCGGCATTGGCTGTAGCTCCACCAAGGTATATTATGTCGTAGCCGCCGTCATTGCGACGAACAGTGGCAAGACGGTAATCGCCTCCGGTATTAAGGCGGCGCGGGTCTGTGTCCCGGTCAAGATAGCGCCAGCAGCATTCCCGATCATCTTCGCTCTCGGCGAGATACTTATTTAAGTCCTCAACAGTTTCAAAGGCACATGAACGCTCCGCGCTGTCAGCTTCTACAAAAAGCGAGAGCCGACGGAGTCTGATCTGCGGGCCGGCATAGGACTCGATTTCACTTAGTCCTTCATAAGGCAGAGAAAAGGAAGTCAATGCGCCGCGCTGCCCGATCAAACAGAAGAGCGAATCATCCTCGACCCGCTTAAGGAGGCATAAGGACCACGATGTCATTGCGGCGTCGATGCCGTCGCTGATACGGCGTCTGTCGACACGGTCGACCGCGCCATCAGAGCAAGTCAGCGCTATGTCGACCGGCGGCGCATAATCGGCATCGCCGACACTGTGGTTGTCACAACACAGCGCAATGTCGCAAGTGCGTCCGTCTCCATAAATAAGCTTCACGCCCCACTCTGCCGAAGATGAACGTCCGGGCAACTCTACGCGATAATGATAGTCGAAAGAGACAAGATTGGAGGGGATAGAGTCGCGGAAAGTTCCGCTTATCGGAACGGCAGGCTCACAATACAACTCACGGGCCGCTGACGGAAGGAAAGACAACAGCACCGATACCAAAAGAATTATATCACGAGCAAACTTATTCATCAGCAATAAGTCGCTTGACAGTTTCGACAAAAATATCCCTGTCCATGTCGAAGGGCAACCAGTGAATGGCAAAACCACGGCGCTCCATGCCTCTGAACCATGTCATCTGCCGCTTTGCGAACTGATGTATGGCTATCTCAAGCGATGAGAACATATCGTCGTAGGACATGGCGCCAGTGACATAAAGCGTCAGATATTTATATTCAAGGCCATAGTACATCAAGTCGTCGGGGCTGACGCCGGAGTCAATCAGCCGACGGACCTCGTCAACCATGCCGCTGTCGAGTCTCGCGCGCAGTCGCGAAGTTATGCGACGACGGCGTTCGTCGCGCGGAATATCTATGCCGACGACAACGGCATCGGTCAGAGGCTGCGGTTTGACATTGACCGCCACTTCGGGATGCTGACGATAATAAGTTTCAATCTCGATGGCCCGGACAGCACGTTTGACTGTATCGACATCAGTCGTGTTGTGGAGAGCCTTCATCTCGGCAAGCATAGTGGTCAGCTCCTCGAGCGAACGAGTCTCAAGCGAGGCGCGCAACAGCGGATTCTGAGGCACTTCCGGCAGATGCAGCCCTTTGAGTGCCGACTCCACATAAAGACCTGTTCCACCGCAGACTACAGCCATGCGCCCTCGGCTCTCGATTGAAGCCCTCGCACGGTCAAAGTCGCGCAGATATTCATATAGATTATATTTATAACCGGCCGGGGCAATGTCAATCAGATGATACGGTACATCGCCATATTCATCCAAGTCCTTGCCTGTGCCGAGATCCATACCACGGTAAATCTGACGCGAGTCGGCACTTATAATTTCGCCGCCGAGGGCTTTTGCCATATCGACAGCCCTCGCCGTCTTGCCAACAGCAGTCGGACCGGTAATAAAGAGGATTTTCGCCATAGGCCTCTCAGTGTCTGAAATTTCTGCTCCAAAAACGTCTCAACCTATAGATAGGTTTGTCCTCGTTGTTGGTAGCAACGTCGAGCCAATGCAAATCATTGTAATCGACATCCCAGGTCTTGAAGTCACGGAAGCGGAAAGTAGGCCTGTAATTCTTTATGGGATAAAGCCTGCGGCCATCGCGGTCGTAGGTTTTCCACGCCATAGTGACATTATAGATGCGATAGATTTCGTTGATAAGCATGGGCGAAAGCCGTCCGGTCTTCAGCATACGGTCGACATCGTCGAGAGTACACCATTTGCCCTTCAGCGCTCCCATATCCTGCCGTTCGGGCAGAAAAACCGCATAATGGTAGACATTTGCGCCATTAGAAAAGCCTGCGTCGCTGAATACGAACTTAATATCGAAATTCTCGATACCCGATATTCTGGCAAAATATGCAGCACCATCCTTGTCGGTCATGTCGTCGCTGCGCGGAATTACCATTTGCGCGGGAGTGTCAATCAGATTGTCATCGTCAATGCCAAGACAAACGACATCGTCGGCGAAAACAAGATAACGGATAAGGGTCATCATCGTGCGGAGCTGCCCTGAGGAAGAGCCGGCCGTCAGACTGTCGGACATGGTTATGTATCTTATCGTCATAAAAACCAACGAAAGAACATATACGGCGACGGGCATGACGATAAAATAAAACTTATCGGGTTTGTTATAGTTGACGTTGATATAGAAGAAGTAATAATAGGCCCAGTCTATAGCGCTCAAGAGCAAAGACAGCCAAAGAAGCATGCGCAGCTGATAGCGCGTCTCGTTGTAAAAGAAGGTCGACACTATGCCTTTGCCAGGATAGTAGCCAAAGCGCATGCGGCATGAGCGGCAATACTCCATGTCGTGGCCGCGGATGAGCATGTAAAGGCTCACAAAAAGCGCGACAGGGAAAACGATAAGGCTGGAGATATAAGGATGCTGCGGGTTGAATGGTTCGACGACCGCAAGGCCGCCAAAGAACCATTTGGCAGTCAATACATTAATCAAAATCATCACAATGGCCGACCAAAACACAATCAGCACCATTGCCCACAGAATCAGACGACATGCAGTGATATGTTTGTGTCCGCTCTCCGCTTTAAGTTTCGACATGCCGACTATAGCGATGCCCAGAAGGATGAAAGGCAACCAAAGTTTCGACACAAACAACGAACATAGCATCACAAGCGAGATAGCCCCGAAAGCGATAGCCCAATTATCCCAGAGAGCGCGGATTGTGGCTGATGAAATAATATGATTGGATGATGGTGTTGTCATTTTTTCAGATTACGGTCAAAGAAATCAAGCATTTTGGCGTAAACGACGGCGCGGGAATTACAGCCATTGATCGAATGGTTCATGCCCGGAAAAACAAACATGTCGCATAAAAGCCCCTGAGTCTGGAGACGCGAAACGAACTGAAGCGTATTGGCCGGATGCACGTTGTCGTCGGAAGTACCGTACATGAGCAATAACGGACAAGAAAGTCTCGATGTTCGGTTTATAGGCGCAGAGTTTCTGTAGCCGTCGAAATTCTGCTGGGGCGTCAACATATAGCGTTCGGCATAAACGGTATCGTAGAAACGCCAGTCGGTCACGGGTGCAACGGCGACTGTAGCGGCAAAGGGCGAGGAAGGCTCTGTGGCACACATCAGCGCCTCATAGCCGCCATAGCTCCAGCCGTAGATGCCGATACGCGATGAGTCGACATAGGGCAACGAAGCTATATGATTGGCCGCATTGACCTGATCGATGGTCTCGTAATGGCCAAGCTGCTTGTAGACGACATCAGAGAAAGCGCGTCCGCGACCGCCGGTGCCACGACCGTCGACACAAACGATGACATAGCCTTTCATGGCATAAAAATAGTCGAAATCCATCTGCCAACGGTTGACAACGCTCTGCGAGCCCGGACCGCTGTACTGAACCATGACGACGGGATATTTACGCGAAGCGGAGAAATCGGCAGGCTTTATGATATAGCCGTTGAGCTCATAGCCGTCGCTGTTGAAAGTGAAAAACTCTTTGGCCGGAATTTTGCCTTCGTAGCGTGAACGATAGGCCGCATTGTCTTCGACAGTGCGGATGCTCTTGCCGGCAGCCGAAAACAAAGTCGTTACGGGCGGCGTTTTTGCATCGCTGTGATTAAGCATCAGAATGTCCATCGACGGAGTGAAATTGGCTGAAGCCCATCCGTTCTCAGGACTGATACGGCGAACGACATTCTTACGGTCGACGCAGTTAACAGTGCGGTCGAGCGGAGTCGGCTGCGCAGACTGATAATAATGATTGCCGAGGGCGTCAGCGCCATAATATGCAGTAACGTCGAAGTCGCCGGAAGTGATACGGCGCAGCTCCTGACCAGTGTAGGAATACTGATAAAGCTGAGCATAACCGCTGCGGCACGAGAGAACGATCATGTCACGCTCTCCGAGATAGAGATCTTCGTAAGTCTCGGGAGCAATCCATGACTGCGATTCCTCGACATAAATCGACTTAACGACAGTCGATTTAGGATTGACACTGTAGATTTCGAGACGGTTCTGCTCGCGATTGAGCGTAGGCACAATCAGCACCGAAGAAGCGGGAGCATAGCTGATATTCGGAATATATTCGATTTTAGCGTCAGAGAGAACGATATCCTTAACCTTGCGTGTCTCGACATCGTAGCTGTGGAGAGATACACGCGAATTGCTCTCGCCGGCCACGGGGTATTTATAAGAATAGACGCCGGGGTAATATTCAAAATTATCGTCAGGCTCACAATAGTTGTAATACTGCGGCAAAGTGTAGGTCGGCACATCAGTTTCGTTGTATTTAACGAAACAGAGCGTCGAGTTGTCGGGCGCCCAGGCCATAGAGCAAGTCGTCTTGAATTCCTCCTCATATGTCCAGTCGCTTACGCCGTTGATTATCTCGCCGACCTTGCCATCTTCGGTAACAGCGACTTCGGTGTTGTAATCGAGTTTCTTGACATAGATATTATTATCGGCGGCGACGAATGCGACCATGCGCGAATTGTCGGAGAATACGGGCGAACGCTGAGTCTTATGCGCTGCAGAAAGCGGTCGAAGTTCACGCGAATGAGTGTCGAAAACATAATATTCGGCTTCGAACGAGCGCCGGTAGATGTGGCGGCTTGAGGTGTAAACAAGGACTTTAGAGGCATCCTTGCTAATCGAAAAGCCCTCAGCTCCGGCAATGGTATTCTCGCGAGTATTGGTAAAGTCGACATATTTGCCAAGTTCCTTGCCGCTTTTGAGGTCATAGCGGACAATGGCCGTGTGGTCGTCAGAAAGGGCCAGATAGCTTTGTCCGTCGGGCATGTAGACATAGCCGGACACCGAACGCGGCGCATTCTGAGGATAAACGAAATCGGATATTTCGCTGACATACGGCGAACGCGCGCCTGCGGCCGACAGACTCAGAGCCGACGCAGCGAGCACAAGTGAACAGAATGTATGTTTGATAATGTGATTATTCATGATTCGAAATAAATTCAATTAAAAAAGCGAAAGTTGGGCGTCATTGTCAGGACGGTTCGGCTTGCGCAAGGGGGCCTGATAGCCAAACTCGGCCTCGCTGACACCCGTACGCATCGACGGGGTTTCGGGCGGGTCGGAACGCATCCAGTCGGCGCTGTCGAAAGTTTCTTCTATGGCAGCAAGGTCGATATCAGAGATTTTGGGCGTCGCTACTTCGATTTGTTCAGCGACCGCTTCGGCCTCAGGTTCGGCTACGAGGTCAGATACGGCGACCGGGCCGGCCAAATTGGCCTCGAGTTCGGCAATGCGCTCCTCAAGCTTGGCCTGAGCATCGGCATGAAGCTGAATATTGGTGGAAATAGTCTGGCGGAGCGAGTCATTCTCCGAACGAAGAGACTCGCACGACTCTTTAAGCTGCGCAATCTTGCGGTCGCGCTTGGCTATAAGCTCTTCGACTTTAGCCATCTGCTCGCTCAGCCGGTCGACCTCATTAGCGGCAGCCTCGGCTTCGGCCAGACGGGTTTTGAGTTGCTCGGCCTCGGCAGTCTTAGCCTCAAGCTCCTCGCGCGATGATGCGGCTTTTGACTGCAGACCGTTGAACATCTCAGTGGCAATGCGGTCTTTTTCGGCAGCGGCTTCGAGCGATTCATGAGCGGCGGCGAGTTCGGCTTCGAGAGCGGCTATGCGCTCAGCCGTCTCAGCCGGAACATCGTCGGCGACACCGGCACGCAGCCGTGCAATTTCGGCCCGCGCTTCATTAAGTTCGGCGCGCAAATCGTCGGCCTCGGTCTCATGCACTCCGGCCACTTTAAGTTTGTTGACCAGACTCTTGTTCTCAAGGTCGAACTGCTCACGCTCGGCCTCAAGATTAGCAATCTGAGTTTCAAGGTCGTGGACACGGTCGTTAAGCGCACGGCGCTGACGGTCGGCGCTAAGTTGCTGCTGCTTGATGTCGAAGCGCTGCTGTTCGATTTCTTTGGTTTTGTTGCGGAGATTGTCCATTTCATTGCGCATTGCGCTCTGCTCCGCAGCCCACTGCGCCTCGCATTTCTGACGGGTAAGAGCGCCCAGCGACTCGATGTATTCTTTGAGCGAGGCATCGAGCCCGTCATAGAGCATCTTACGCTGCGCCGCCGGGTCGACAGCATCACGAAGGAAAGAAGGCAGAGACTCGTTGAAAACTCTGACCACGCGGTCGAATATGAGGTCAGCCTTGACGCTGTCGACTGAGACATCGACATTTTCGGCCGAAACACGGGGCATATTGGGTTTCTCGACCGGAGCATTATCGGATACAGCCTGAGCTTCGTCGCTGTCTTCGAGCAAACCGTCGTCGGTGTCTTCGCCGAGACCTAATGATTTTTTGAATAAGCTAAAAAAGGACATCCTAAATTTTTGGTTTATCAGGTTTGAAAACTACACCAGCCCCCTTTCGACCGTCGATTGCGACAGAAAGCGGACTATCGAAGCGCACAACCCTCAGCCGCTCGGATTCATACACGGCAGGCATGGCGTTGAGGTAGTCGACATCATACAGGCCGTCGTCGCTGAATGGATTGATAGTGAAATATCCAACGCCGAACGAGGTAAGGTTGTGGAAGAAATGAGTGCCCTGACTGGGCTCAATGCGATAATTTGTCAAGGAGGACTCAACAATCAGGCGAGCGCCGGAGATGTCGGGCCATTTGACCGGGATGCCGAGAGCGGGGTCGCTTGAACCCCAGCGTCCGGGACCGATGAGTATGAATGCTTCGCCACGCGCCACGAGTTCGCTGTTGAGGCGGTTAAGCTCGAGAGCGACATCTGAATTGCGCAGCGAATCGAATGTTTCAGGTTTGACATAGACCACAGTGCGCAAGCCTTCTATATTGCCGTGGCCGAGAGCGGTGTTGCTGCGGAGAATCAGCTCTTCGTCGGCCGCCTTGAGCGCAGCTTCGTCGACATTTTCCTTCTTGTCGATTATCGGACGAATCTGTAGCCAGTAGATATGACCCTTGATGCCTTCGGGCGAGGGAGTCTGAGAAATGATGCCGGCAAATTCGATTTCGACAGGCCGCTGCATTTCAATCTGACCCTGACGCAGCATGAAATCGACAGCCGGCGCGAGCGGGAAAACCTTGTCGCGCAAGATGTTGGCAAATGTGACCACTTTGCGTCCGCGACCCGGAGTGTCGTAGTCCATCAGAATGCCGTTCTGCGGATCATAAGTCGAGACGAGATAGCGCAACGCACCCGTTCCGGCAAAGTCGCGCACAGGTCGGCGCACGATGTTGAAACCGTCGTCGGCCGACATCTCGAGCGACGAATTGTTAGGGCCGAGAGCATAAAGTTCGGTCTGGGTATCACGCAGAGCCAGTTCGAGAGTCGAGGTCTGAAGCACTTTATCGGGATGACGCGGCGAAAAACGCAGGCTCAGACCGCCGTCGACAATATATTTTCCCAGACCGACAGCCACTTCGGCAACGCCGTCGGCAGTAGTCTCTTCGCCAATGGGATAATAGTTGAGCGAACGCCCTACGCCGGAGAAAGAGGGGAAATAGCAGTTGCCGTGGTCCTCGCCAACGACTTCCTGAATGATGACAGCCATCTTCTCCTGATCGATGACATTGCTCGTGGCCGACATATATGCCTTGCTCGCCTTGAAGAAAACCGAGGCATAGACACCTTTAATCGACTCGACCAACATGCGCAGACGCTCGAGAGGGTCTTGCACATAGGGTATCATATAGGTCGAATAAATGCCGGCAAACGGCTGATAATGCGAATCTTCCAGCAGGCCTGAGCTGCGGATGGCGAGCGGACGCTCTATGACTTCAAATAGTGCAAAGAAATCGTCGATCAGACGGTCGGGCAACTTCGCCGCTAAAAAAGCTTTGAGAATTTCTTCGTCGGGCGCATCGCTGAGAGCCATCGGGTAGAGGCCGTTGGAGGCCATGAATTCATCGAAGATGTCAGTACAGAGCACCACGGTGCGCGGGATAGAAATCGTCACGCCCGAAAAATTATCACAAACAGGATTTTTCTTTATAATCGAATCGACAAACGCCAGGCCGCGCCCCTTGCCGCCGAGACTCCCCTCGCCTATGCGGGCGAAGTTGGAATAATAGTCGAAACGGTCTTTGCGGAAAACGGCGACAACACCGCGATTTTTCATCTTGCGGTATTTGACGATCAGGTCGAAAAAAAGTTGCTTGACAGCAGGGGCTTCGTCGAGCGAGCGGAAGCGGTGCTGCTTTATGACTTCGGCAATAGGGAAGAGCGCACGCGAATAGAACCAGCGCGAGATGTCGTTGGTCGAGGCATGATGGAAAAGAGCTTCGTCGGGAATGGCGAAAATGTTTTTCTGCATGTCTTTCAGCTCTTTCAGACGCATAATCTCACGGCCGGTGGCCGGATCGCGGACTATGAAATCGCCAAAGCCGAAATTCGACATTATGGCTTCGCCAAGGTCGACAGGAAGTTTTTTGGAATTTTTATCAAGGAATACACCGCCAAACGACTTGACACGCTCGGCGTTGTCGACATCGCTCGACTCTATGATTATCGGCAGATAGGGCGAACGCGAACGGATATAGGACGCAAGGCGGATGCCGGCCTGCGTGTCCTTCTCGCCATCGCGCTTGAACGAAACGTCGCTGATGACGCCAAGAAGATTGTCGCGGTAACGCTCGAAAAGCGACACCGCCTCCTCATAGTCGCGCGCAAGCATCACTTTGGGGCGGCCGCGCATGCGCAGACGCTGCTCGTGTTCGTTGAGCGCCTCGGTCGAAAAGACCATCGACTGTTTGAGCAGGAATTTATATACGGTCGGCAATATCGACGAATAGAAACGCACCGAGTCCTCGACCAGCAGGAGCATCTGCACACCGACATCTGTAATGTCGTCGGCGTTCATCTTGTCCTCGATGAGCTTGATGATGGCCAGCAGCAGATCCATGTTGCCGAGCCAACTGAAAACGTAGTCGACATGAGTGAAGTCTTCGTTTTCGAGACGCCGCGACACCTCTTTCGAGAAGGGCGTCAGCACGACCACGGGTATGTTTGGTTCGACGGCCTTGATGGCAGCAGCGCCGGAGAAAGTCTCAGATATGTCCATGCTCGGCATGGTAATGACCAGGTCGAAGTGGCCCGATTTCAGAGCCTCGACAGCCTCGGCCGACGAAGACACCTTGGTAACGCGCGGAGGCGAGCTGAGGTTGAGCGAGACATACTCGAAATAAAGCTGCTCCTCGACTCGTCCGTCTTCCTCCATCATGAACGCATCGTAAGGCGAAGCTATCAGCAGGACGTTGAATATACGCCGCTGCATAAGTTTCTGAAATGCAGTATCTTTAAGATATAGCTGACTTAGTGCTTCCTCGTTCATGTCGCCGACGGTTTAAACTCATTCAAAGACTTTCAGCAAAGTTAATCATAAAAGCTGAAAATCGGATGATTTGGAGCGGAATATTATCGGAGATTGTCGCGGACGCGGTCGAGATAGGATTTGATGCGGGCAGAGTCGCGTGCGACCACTATATCCTGCAGCTCTTCGAGTCGCTCGCGTATCTGTTCGAGCTGGGCGGGAGTGTTGGGATTGAAGAGGATTTCGCTGAGCAGATAGTCGTCCTCGCTCATAAGGCCCTGAGCGATTGCCATATGGCGTTTGAAAGTCGTTCCGGGCGCATCCTGATGCTTCATGGTCGAAGCAAACACAAGCGTGGAGGCAAAGGGTATCGAAAGCGAATATGCTATCGTCTCGTCGTGCTCGGCAAAGCTGTATTCCTCGATATGGAGATGCAGGCTGTTGTAGAGGTCGCGGAAAAAGACCTTGCCCAGATGGTCGCCCTCGCGGATGATGATGGCGTTTTCGTTAGAAAGATTGCTCAGCGAGGCAAAAGTCGGGCCGAACATGGGGTGAGTCGACACAAACGGATGGCCACACGAAGCATAAAATTCAGGCAAACCCGTCTTGACCGAAGCAATATCGCTAAGTATCGCTCCGGCAGGCAGATGCGGCATCACATCGCGGAAAGCGTCAAGGGTAAATTTGACGGTTGAAGCATTGATGACCAATTGCGGCGCGAAGCCGTCGACCTCGTCGAGCGACGAGAAGCGCTGACAGTTGAACACGAAGCGCAGACGCTGAGGGTCGGGGTCGTAGATGGCGACTTCGTGGTCGAACGAAAGCAAATCGCAGAAGAATGAGCCCATCTTGCCGGCTCCCAATATAAGTATTTTCATTTTTCGAGTGGATGACCGTTGACAATTTCAATCTGTTGACGCACAGACTCTTCATGAATAGCCGCAAGCACCGAGCGCATGAAGTCGGGCGACATGCCCATCTCCTCGGCCGTGGCCACACGGCGCTGCATCAGGTCGTTGTAGCGCCCGGCCTGAATGACGGGCATCGAGTGTTCCTGCTTATAATGGCCTATCTCACGGGCCACACGCATACGTTTGTCAAGCAGTTCGAGCAGTTCGTCGTCGATTCGGTCGATCTGCTGACGCAGCAGGGCGAGACTTTCGGTCGACGTCGACTTGTCGCGCAAGACAAGGGTGTGAAGGATGAAATTGAGCACTTCGGGCGTTATCTGCTGGGTTTTGTCGCTCCATGCGCAGTCGGGGTCGCAGTGGCTCTCGATGATAAGTCCGCTGAAGCTCATGTCGAGCGCCTGCTGCGAAATCGGAGCTATCAGCTCACGTTTGCCGCCGATATGGCTCGGGTCGCAGAACACCGGCAACTCTGGGAAGCGGCGGCGCAGCTCGATAGGGATGCGCCATTGGGGCAGATTGCGATAGAGATGACGGCCATAGGCGCTGAAACCGCGGTGAATCGCCCCGATGCGCCTGATGCCGGCGTTGTAGATGCGCTGCATAGCGCCTATCCACAGTTCAAGATCGGGATTGACTGGATTCTTGACCAGGACGGGAACATCGCGACCCGCGGCCGCGAGCGCATCGGCGATTTCCTGCATGGCAAACGGATTGGCCGAGGTGCGTGCGCCTATCCACAACGCATCGACTCTGGCTTCGAGCGCAAGCGCGACATGCTGACTGTTGGCAACCTCTGTGGCCGTGAGCATACCGGTCTCCTCCTTGACTTTCGCGAGCCACGCGAGGCCGGCCTCGCCTACCCCTTCGAAGCCGCCGGGATGGGTGCGGGGTTTCCAAATTCCGGCGCGGAATATTTTTATGCCGTTGGCAGCCAGACCGCGGGCGGTCTCGAGCACCTGTTGTTCGGTTTCGGCGCTGCAAGGGCCGGCTATGATTATCGGTTTGGTCGAATCGACCGTAGGGAACAGCGGTTGAAGATTATCCATTTTTCTGAGATTTTGTATAGTTGCGGATGCGGTTTAGAGATTTCTGAAGTTTTTCAGGTTTGGCACAGAGCGAGATGCGTATATATCGTTCGCCGTTGCGTCCGAAGATGAAGCCCGGCGTTATGAAGACCTTGGCCTTGTAGAACAGTTCGTCGGCAAGCCATTCGCCCGAGGGCACCGAGTCGGGGATGCGACCCCAGAGAAACATGCCGCGCTGCTGCGGGTCGAAAGTGCAGCCGAGTTCACGCATGATATATTCGGCGATGACACGTCGGCCGGCATATACCTCGTAGAGATCATCATACCACTGCTCGGGAGCTTTCAGCGCCTGCGCGGCGGCGAGCATCAAGGGCTTGAACTGGCCGGAGTCGATGTTGCTCTTGACCTTAAGCAGCCACGATATGAAGGTGGGGTTGGACGCGGCCATAGCCACACGCCAGCCGGCCATGTTGTGGCTCTTGCTCAGCGAATTGAGCTCGACAGCCACATCCTTTGCGCCGGGCACCTGAAGTATGCTCTGCGGATTGCGGTTGAGGATGAAGCTGTAAGGGTTGTCGTGGGCGATGACTATGCCGTGACGGCGACCGAAGTCGATCAGTCGTTCGAATGTCTCCCGCGTTGCCTGACGGCCGGTAGGCATATGGGGATAATTGACCCACATCAGCTTGATTCTATCGAGCGGAAGACGTTCGAGAGCATCGAAATCGGGCAGCCATCCGCCTTCCTCGGTCAGGTCGTAAGTGAATATTTCTGCTCCGGCAAGCCGGCTTACCGACGTATAGGTCGGATAGCCCGGGTCGGGCACGAGGACGCCGTCGCCGGGGTTGACAAAGGTAAGTGTCAGATGCAGTATGCCCTCTTTCGAGCCGATAAGAGGCTGAATTTCACAGTCAGGGTCTAGCGTGACGCCATATTTTTCGGCATACCAGTCGGCAAACCCACGGCGCAGCTCTGGCAGACCGTTATGAGGCTGATAACTGTGGTTAGCCGGATTTGCCACCTCGCGCTGCACGGTTGCGATGACCTCGTCCGACGGGGCGCGGTCAGGACCGCCGATGCCGAGCGATATGATATCTTCGCCCTGAGCGTTGAGTTTTGCAAGCTCGCGGAGTTTGCGCGAGAAGTAATATTCCTTGATTTCATCGACACGAGCGGCCGGCACAATTTTCTTTGACATAATCATTATGATTGTTGAGGTTGATTTCTTTAGCGCGTCATTGTTTTTGTCAGTACTCTTTATATTCGCCGAGAATCATCAGTTCGTTGGTCAGCGGCCTTACGGCGTCGATGGCCTGATGATAACGGACTATGCTCCTGAATGTCAGGTCGACATAGAAGCGGTATTCCCACTCGCGGCCTATGATTGGCATTGACTGGATTTTCGACAGATTCATATCGTAGAACGAAAGGATAGTCAGCACTTTCGACAGAGCGCCGTTTGTGTGCGGGAGAGTGAAAACAATCGAAGCCTTGTTGATTTCGCTTTCGGCCGGACCGATTTCTGTGACGAGCAGCGGATTGGCTATAATCAGAAAGCGGGTAAAGTTGCGGCGGTTTGTCTCTATGCCGCTTTCGAGTATATCGAGACCATATAGACGGGCCGCATACTCGCCGCACACAGCCGCGTGACCCGTCAGGCGATTCTCCGCTATTTCTTTGGCGCTGCCGGCGGTGTCATAGTGTTCGATCATCTTCAGATTGGGATGACGGCGGAGATACTGCTCGCACTGCATCAGCGCCATCGGATGCGAGTTGACCTCGCTGAGGCTGTTTATATCCTGACCCGGCAGCGCGGCAAGCACATGGGATATACGCATTGTGTGTTCGCCGATTATGCGCAGATTGCTCTGACGGAGCATTTCGTGGTTCTGCAGCAGACTGCCGGCAATCGTATTCTCGATAGCCATAATACCAACAAGCGAAGCGTCGCCTTCGAGAGCATCAAACATATCGTGAAACGTGTCAAACGGCAGCGTTTCGACATTTGTACTACCAAAATACTCCCTCGCGGCTGCATCATGGAAGCAGCCCTCGACGCCCTGAATTGTTACCTTTAGTTTTTGCTCTGTCATTTTAGTTTACTTAGGGGATGTCTATCCTGTTGTTTAAATAACAAATCCCGCCATCTTTGTTCTGATGAGCGGGATTGTATCATGTTTTTAATCATCTAATCATATTGTACGACTCACGCGACAACCCCGTCTCCATTGCGATAATAGAAATAATAGAAAAAGGAATATGCGTAAAATCGTGTCATATAGTCTGACTTTTATGCGACAAAGTTATAAACAAAATCGCAAACTGCCAAATAAAAGCAATGAAAATATCAATTTTTGCCGTCAAATAGCGCATCACTCCGCCCTTAAACGCGACAAAAAGTCAGTTAACGTCCGAGCAGTTCAAACGAGATGACGTAAATCTCGGTAATCGTTCGTTTGATAGTGTTGCGGTCTTCCCAATAGCGCGTTCTGAGCGTGCCTTCGATCAACATCCGTGTGCCCTTGCGTATATATTTCTCCGCAAATTCGGCCGCGGCGTCGGTCATCACTATATTGTGCCATTCGGTGCGTTCGGGTATTTCAGCTCCGCTTTCAGTCCGCCGCGCAGGCTCGTTGGTGGCAAGCGAGAACGATGCCACCGGACGCCGCTCTATATAACGCAACTGTGGGTCGGCGCCAACATTGCCGAGTAGTATGACTTTGTTCATTGTTTATCCTTTTAACTTATCCTCCAGACCCGCAAGGACAGCCGCCGTAAATCCGGCACGCTCCATGGCGTTAAGTCCCGCGATAGTCAGACCTCCCGGTGTAGTGACTGTGTCGACAGCCATCTCAGGGTGCAAATCAAAGCGATCGAGCATCTCCGCAGCGCCTCTGAGCGTCTGGCACACATAGCGTCGGGCATCTTTCGCCTCAAAGCCGAGAGCCACTCCGCCCTCCGACGCGGCCCTGATGTAGCGGAACGCATATGCCAGTCCGCAGGAACACAGCAGAGTGGCGGCCTCGAAAAGAGTCTCGTCGGCAATTTCGACCTTGCCTACAGAGTTAAACACATCTCTGACCTCCGACGAATAAGCCGCGGCATATTCATTGAGACTGACAAAAGTCATGCTCTCGCCGACCGAAACCGCAGTGTTAGGCATCACGCGCGCCACCATCGGGGCTTTGTTATATGGACGGAGCATCTGTTCGAGCTGCACTAATTGAAATTTAGGGGTGAGCGACACCACTATAGTTCTGTTATAATTGAGCAAACTGCCTATCTCGCTGAAAATTTTCTCGAACGCATCAGCCTTGACAGCCAATATAACCATGTCGGCGTTCTCGATAGCCAAAGCGTTGTCGTCGAACACAGCGACACGCTCCACGCCCTTTAGGCGCTCAAGCTTGTCGGGCGTATGATTCGAAATCCGCACATCATAGCCGGCCGATGCAAAACCGATGGCAAGCGCCGTGCCCATATTGCCCGATCCTATTATAGAAACATTCTTCATATCTAAACTCGATTCTATCAACAGATTTACAAATGCAAAATTAACAGATTAACTCTTCCGCACAAAAAACCGCCCCAAAAACTTACTTTTATCGTCCTCCTCTTACATCTTATCCGACTCGTACGACCGGCTCAACTTGCTTTTGACTATTTTTAACAAATTGGGGGGGTAATTTATTTTCTTTAGCTACCTTTGCCAAAATTAAATTTCAATACCATGCATTCATTTCTCAGAATTTCCATCCTCCTGCTTTCTATTCTTATTGGCATTCAAGTCTTCGCTGAAAACTTCGAAGACAAAACGATTAACAACATCACTTATACATATATAAGTGGTAAGAATAATATCAAAGCACATGCCAAAGTTATTAGCGGGAAAAATGCAAGTGGAAATATAACACTCCCGAATGAAGTCGAATTCCATAAAAAAGAATGGAACAAAGACAAAGGAATCTACGATGATGTTTATGCGACTGTACCAGTTTGTGTAATTGGCTCTCGTAGTTTTTCCAAAAACGTAAATATACAATCTGTTACTGCAAATTATATTGACAGTATCGAATCCTCAGCATTTGAAGGCTGCACTTCATTGGTACAAGTTAAAGCCGGTAATACTTTAAAGAAAATCAAAGATAGGGCGTTTAGTGGCTGCACTGCACTAAAATCTATAAATCTCCCCAATCCCGGATTAATTTCTATTGGAGATGCCGCGTTTAAAGATTGTAAATTACTATATGCAAATTCAACACTAAAAATTCCCCAAAGTGTAACGTCTGTAGGCGCTCACGCATTTTCGGGGTGTGGAGCAAAAGAAGTTGCATGGAATGCACCAATTGCAATACCTGACAGAGCATTTAGTGGGTGTGAAAATTTAGCCTCGATTTCGCTTGGTAATACAAATGGTATCGGCGCGTATGCGTTCTGTGGTTGTAAATCATTAAATAGTATCGGTACTATCCCTCGCAGCTGTACTTCTATCGGGGATTATGCTTTTTCAAGCTGTACATCTCTTTTATCATTCACTCTCTCTAATGGACTAACTGATATCGGAGAATATGCGTTTTCAGGAACTGCAATTACCAGCCTGAATTTCCCTGAAGGATGTAATAACTTAACAATACACGCTAACGCATTCTATGAATGTTGGGCACTAAAGCATATTTCATCACTTAATAGCAAAAATATCATTATTGAAAAAGAAGCTTTTTCGGGTCTAAGACAACTCGAAACCATTCTGTTCTCAGAAGGCATAGTTAAAATAGGTGCAAATAACTTCTCAGATTGTCCTTTACTAAAAGACTTCGAACTGCCAAATACAATCGAGCAGATTGGAGATTATGATATTCATAAGAATGGATATAAGGAAATATTATATGGGTGCTTTAACAACTGTCCGTTATTGACTAAAATTGATTTGCCGGCAAATGTAGCTGATAAAACAATTGAACTTTATTACTCGTTTTGTGAATGCGAAACATTAAACAAAGCCTCGAAAGCTCCAAATCAAAACTACATAGATGATAAGTGTTTTCAAAGATGTCCAATGCTTGGTGCCGTAACGACTCGCAAACCTTCTCAAAGCAACGTTACCAGTCGTGCGTCGCGGTCTAATGCTAAAAGCATCATCCGAAACGGTTCTTTCGACGACTGCGAAAATCTTGAGCATTTCGATTGTGAATTTACACTCGAAGAAGGTGGCGGATTCATGTGGTGTAACAAACTGAAATTTGATACTTACCATATTCCATATAATGAAATTGTTCCGTCTCGCGCAACTCCATCATGCTTTGTAAAACACGTTACAATGCCCATGTCTGTAAGACAATTAAATAGGTCAGCAATAACAAAAGCCGGCACAATAAGCATACCTGATTCACTAAGAGTAATACAAAAATGGGCCTTGGGAGTATACTAAATGACAGAAATTGTGCTGCCGGATTCTTTACACTCAGTTCAAGAACGTTGTATAACGGCACTCGCATTACAAAAATTAACCCTCAAGTCAAAAACGCCACCGGTTTTCTACAAAGAAAACGGCGATAAATATACCCTTGAAGAAATTGAAAATGCATCTTCTTATAGTAAACCTTATATCATATATAACGCTGATAAAATTCCGCTATTTGTACCCAGAGGCACGGCAGAAGCTTATAGAAATGCTCCGGGATGGCATCAGTTCAAGGAAATTATCGAATACGGCGAAAATTCGGCTGTCGACGATATTTCAATTACCGCTCCGACCGTTACAGTCGAAGGTGGACGGATTGTGGTCTCAGGCTCTGTTCCTGTAATGATATTCAACCTCTCAGGCACTATGCTCTACAACGGCAACAGCGACAACATCCCGGCCATACCCAAAGGCCTCTATATAGTCAAAGCAGCCGCAACTACAGCCAAAATCTCACTGTAGCAACACACACCACAACAAATCTGCAAACAATATCACAATCAACCACAAACCTATACAACAATCATCCCCGACTATCAACGGCGCACCACCCCGACGCGCCATTTTTTACCGCCATTTTTAATTGAAGTTTTGAAGTTTTTCTGCCGAAAGTTTTGCCATAAAAATAATAATAGCTAAATTTGCAAGCCATTACCAATTTCTCGCCTTACCAGCGGAAAATATTGTCATTAATGAAATAACAAAAACAGTATAATAAAATGAAAAAAGACATTCATCCTTCAACCTATCGCGAAGTAGCATTCAAAGATATGTCAAACGAAGAGGTGTTTATCACTCGTTCTACTATTGCCACTAAAGAGACTATCGACATCGATGGCAAGACTTATCCCCTCGTAAAGCTGGAAATCACAAGTTCTTCTCACCCCTTCTTTACCGGTAACCAGAAACTCGTCGACACCGCAGGTCGCGTCGATAAGTTCATGAGCCGCTACGGCAACCGCAACAAGAAATAAGAAGAACTCGGTTAGAGTTACTTACAGCGGCATTCTTTCAGTAAGAAGTATTCAAAATAAATCCGAGGCATATAGCCGAGGAGACTTCCGAAAGATTTCAATCCGCGCGTAAGATAATCTTATAAAAGACTTTAAGGCGAAATTCCGAAATCGGAGCTTCGCCTTTTTCGTATTAATATATGTTAAAACTAAAATATTTAGTTGCCCAACTAAATATTTTAGTTTTACTTTGCGGCATACAAGTTCTCAACATATGAAAAAGCTAACTGACCGCGAAGAAGAAATCATGACAATACTTTGGGACAACGGACCGATGTTCGTCAGAGAGATTATCGAACAGTTCGATGATCCTAAGCCACATTTCAATACCATCTCGACTTTCGTACGACTGCTCGAAAGCAAAGGTTATGTGACGCACTCGAAATTCGGCAGCAGCTATCGCTATGAAGCCGCCATCAGTCGCGATGAATTCAGCCGCACGACTCTCCGCGACGTCGTAAACCGTTACTTCGGCTCTTCGATTAAGGCGTCGGTTTCGGCATTGGTAAAAGACGAACAACTCAGCGACGACGAATTGCGCCAGATTGTCGAGACTGTAATCAAGCAACGCAATAAAAACTAAACCTATGACCGGTCAAATTTTATCTTACTCACTCACAAGCAGCATAGTACTCGCTTGCCTATACCTTGTCTACAGACTGTGTCTGCGGCACACCACTCTGTTCAGCTTCAACCGCGCGTGTATAATTTCGATTTACGCACTGTCGGCAGTCGCACCTTTTACCACATTCAGCCTGACCCGAGCAGCGAGCAGCCCGACCGACATAGAAGCGGAGCAAATGACAGTCGTGGCTGCGGCCCTAAGCAGCGAGGCGGCAACTTCTTTGGTGCGCTACATCGTCCGGATTTATGCAGCAGTGGCAGCTCTTATCTGTCTGCGTTTTATCGCCGACACCGTCTACCTGGGCTATCTGCGGTTCACAGCCAAGGAAGTAGATCTCTTCGGACTGAACGTACTTGTCCACAGCAACAAGCACATGGCGCCTTTCAGCTGGGGCGGCCGCATATTTATTCCCTCGACCAACGCTGACGAGGACCGCGACAAGCTGCGCATGATCATCGACCATGAGCTTGCGCATCTCCGCAACCGTCACTGGCTCGACTTGTTGGTGTCGAACGCTTTCGTCGCGCTACAATGGTATAATCCGGCAGCATGGTTTCTACACAACGAAATCATCTCGGTCCACGAATACGAGGCCGACCGCAATGTTCTCAGACAGAACACTGACCCCATAGAATATCAGTTATTATTAATAGAAAAGACTGCCGGCAACAGATTCCACGCTATGGCCGACAGTCTGAATCACAGTTCACTAAATAATCGTATAACTATGATGATGAAAAGTCAAACAAAAAGTCGCGCACGCTTGCGCGCTCTGGCGATGCTTCCGGCTATGACGGTCGCCTTGTGTTTAATCAACAGTTCCTGCGTCAAAGACGCTCAGGATGCTGTAAGTGAGGATGTTGCTCAGTCGACAGAAATTCCCGCACCCGTGCCTGCGGAGGCGGCGGTAATTTCAGATGAGCCTGCTGCAACGGCAGCCAATGAAGAAAGCGCTGATGCCCAAGACCTTGAAAAGATTGAATCGATGCCTGAATATCCTGGCGGACTTACCTCATTCTACAATGAAGTCGCATCGCTGCTGCGATGGGATGAAAGCATGAAAGAGGGTCGAGTCGTCGTTCAATTCACTATCGATGCCGATGGAAACATGACCGACCAGACTATTATCAAAGGTCTGTCGCCCGAAAATGACAAGGCCGCAATCGAAGCTATCAAAAAAATCAAAACAAAATGGATTCCCGCCAAGAGCAAAGATGGATCGGAAGTCAGTGTCACTTATGCTATTCCGATAAGCTTCAAGATGGAATAAAAACAATCAGACTATAAAGCATCGTCCGGCCAAAGGAATTAATACCCTGAAGCCGGACGATTTCTGTATGTCATTATTCGAACTCAATCAGGACGGCATCTGTGCCGACAACCTGATCGACCTTGACGAAGACGCGTTTGACTACCTCGTCTTTTTCGGCAGTAACGTCATTCTCCATCTTCATTGCCTCGTAGACCAGGAGGACTTGTCCTTTTTTGACTTTATCTCCGGGCTTGACATTGATTTCGATGATTCGGCCACCCATAGGAGCGACAAGGGTTTCGCCGGTAATCGGTTCTTGAGGTTCTTCGGGTTTCACTTCGGCTTGAGCTTTTTGAGCGGCTTCAGCCTGCTTTGCCTCGAATTCCTCTGTGCGGCGACGACGGAGGAAGCCATTGGCGACACTGGGCAGAAGTTCGAGGAGGAGTTCTTCTTCGCGGTTGGAGGCGAGTTTCACTCCGCCGAGGTCGTCAAGAACCGGATTTTCAGGCTGCTTATACGACGATACGTCATATGGTTTTTAGACCGCGCTGCCGGTAATCTTTTCGCGGAAAGCCGGGTCAACGGCAACGGGTGTGTGACCATATTCGCCCTTGACAAGCGAGATGAACTGATTTGATTTAGTAGTATAGTCGGGGTTGCCTTTGCGTCGGTCGAGTGCGACCGAAACTGCCTGACTGCCTACAATCTGGCTTGTCGGAGTTACCAGAGGCACCAAGCCGGCGTCGCGGCGCACCATCGGGATCAAACGCATAGCGTCGTCGAGCAGGTCTTCGGCGTGGAGCGCTTTCAACTGAGCGACCATGTTGGAGTACATGCCACCGGGCACTTCTGCCTCTTTGACGAGTTCGTTGGGTTTCGGGAAGCCGAAATACTGTTCGATAGCGTGGCAAGCGTCGAGAAGAATTTGTTCGTCGCCGGCCTTTGCTGCTGCGACTGCGCGGTCGAGCTGAGCTTCAATCTCTGCGGGCAGTTTGTCGTTGAGCGGATCGAATTCGTTGGGGAGCTGACCGAGGTCGAAGTTTTTGAGCGAATGGCGAGCTTCAAGCAGGTGCTTGCGGATTTCGCCGACAGCCTTCATATCGACATCGATTTCAATGCCGAGTTTTTGAGTGAACAAATAAATCAACTCGATTGCCGGAGCGGCCGAACCGCCTCCGAACCACCAAATGTTGGTGTCGAGAATGTCAACGCCGTTGATGATGGCCATCACGCTCGATGCCAGACCGTAGCCGGGTGTGCAGTGGGTGTGGAAGTCAACCGGCACTTTGACATTGGCCTTGAGTTTAGAGATGATAGATGCGGCACGCAAGGGGTTGACCAATCCGGCCATGTCCTTGAGTGTGATAATCTTTGCACCCAGGGCCTCCATCTGGCGGGCTTTCTCAACGAAATATTCGTCAGTAAATATTTTTTCGGGTTCAACGGCTTTCTTCCCGAACAGACGTCCAAAGAAACCTTTCTTAGGTTCTTCGGCAACTTTGGGATCGACTGTATAGCATACCGCACCGTCGGCAATGCCGCCCAGCTCGTTGATCAGGCGGATTGATTCGCGGACGTTGTCGATATCGTTAAGCGCATCGAATATGCGCATCACATTGAGTCCGTTGGCAATAGCCTCTTTATAAAAACCTTCGAGAACATAATCGGGATAAGGTACATAGCCGAAGAGATTACGTCCGCGCGAAAGCGCCGACAGCAACGACTTGCCCTTCATAGCCTGCGAACAAGCCCTGAGACGATCCCAGGGAGATTCGTCGAGATAACGCATAACCGAGTCTGGCACTGCGCCGCCCCACACTTCCATGATATAGAAGCCTGCATTTTCGTAGTAAGGCAGCAATTTGTCAATTTCTCCCTGGCTCAGGCGCGTGGCAAAAAGTGACTGCTGACCGTCGCGAAGCGTCAAATCGCGAATCTTCAATTTCTTCTTTTCCATAATAATCATTATTAAAACGATGCAAAGTTAAGAACTTTTAGGCAAAAAATACGGAAAAATTTCCGCATTATTATGCCCCGTTAGTATAATTTAAAAATTGTTCGCGCCGGGGTTTAGCTCCAAAGTATTAACTTTGTAAAATAAAAGGAAAGCGCATGTTTAACTTTTTCAGCAAGCCTCAAAAGCCGATTTCGCTACCATACTCGACCGACATCCACTGCCATGTGATACCGGGTGTCGACGACGGTTCGCCCGATGTGCAAACGTCGGCCGACCTAATCGTACATATGCAGAAGTGGGGTATCAGTAGGATATTCGCAAGCCCCCATGTAACAAAGTCAACATTCGAAAACACGCCCGCCACTCTCGCAGAACCCTTGCGTCAGCTCAGAGCCGAACTTGCATCACGCGGCAACGACATCGAAGTCAATCATCATGCCGAATATCGTCTTGATGACTTTTCGCTGGCCCAGTTCGAAGCCGGAACATTCATGTCTCTGCCCGGAAACTATATCATGATTGAAAACCCGTTTGTCGATGAGCCATGGTTTATCGATCAGGTCATTTTCGATCTTCAGGTCAAGGGTTTCACTCCGGTGCTTGCCCACCCCGAGCGTTACAGCTATTATTTCAAACGCCGCGACCGCTTTAAGGCTCTTCACGACGCAGGTGCGAAATTTCAAGTCAATGTGCTCAGCCTCGCGGAAGCGTATGGCAAGGAGCAACGTGCCATGGCCGGCTATCTGATTTCAAACGGACTTGTCGACTTTCTCGGCACGGACCTCCACAACAGCCGCCATGCAGAAATCATCGACGCCTACCTCAGCTCCAAGCACGCCGCCGCTGATTTCGCCGCTCTCGAAGGCCATCTGCTCAACGACAAGATCTGAAAACCCGACCCGGAACTATTTTCGACAGAAAAACGAGTAACACATTTTCTGTAAAAGAAAAAATATCCTGCCGTGAGTGGATTGATGAAACATCATGAAGCATCATTTATAATGCGGAGCAAAGACCCATCTACGCTTCGCATTATTGATTTATGGGGATTTAAGTCAACAAAAAGTATTAGAGTCGTAGTTGAAGGCTACGGAATTCAGTTGTAGAATTTGTCGGAGAGGAGAAGGCTAATGGCAAAGTCGAGCATGGTGTCTGTGCCTTGGAGTGCGAGTTGGGGGTCGAGGTCGATATGGCAACCGTCGCTCGGGGGAACGCCGTCTTCCGTGGGTACGCCTTTTGCATCATAGACGGGGCATGCTGACATACGCACACCCCACCCACAGGGAATTTCAGAGGAGTAAGGCATACCGCTGCCGCCGCCCGTACGGTCTCCGACGATTTTGACATTGGGCAGATATTGCATTACAGACACGAAGTTGTTGGCGGCGCTGAATGTGCTGCGGTTAGTCAGCACTACAACGGGTTTGCTCCACCGTTTTCGTCCCGGCTCGGCAGGGTCGAAATAGTAGGCATATGGCTCGGAGAAGTCGTCATGGCCCGGTCCTGTTTTATGACATATATATCCGGCAAGTATGCGTTGGTCAATGAAACGCGCCACAATGGTCTCGACATTGGTCATATCGCCTCCGCCGTTGTCGCGCACATCAATAATCAGCGCTTTACACAAGGCAAACTGTGAAAGGATACCGTCGAGCGACCCTTCGCTCACGGGATAGGAGAATGACCCGTAGCGAATGTAACCGACATTGTCGCGGAGTACTCCGTAGTCCATGCCGCCGACAGTCGAATAGTCGAACCTGAGATAATATTGTTCGACGAGACGTGCGTCGTAGTTCTGTGGGTAATCGCTCCACCATTTGCGATAGTACGAAACCTTGAATGACGATGACAGGTTGACGTGTCCGTCGCGGAGCTCGTCGAGCATAGCCGCGCAGAGATTAAAAAATCCGAGGCCGCCCATATCAGGGCTTAGACGCTGATGATATCTGCCGTACACTTCATTCCAGTCGACTCCTTTTTCTTTGAAAAAGCAATAATGTTCGTCGACCACAGTCCAGATAGCATCGAAATTGCCCTCATAGTCCTGATCCCACTCCTCGACATGATGGCAAGAAGTGAATGAAAGGACAAGAGCCATCACATATATAAATCTCTTCATCATCATAGTCAATAGAGAGCCGAAATTATTTCCGCTTTTTGCAAACTGCGGTCAGAGCGACCGATTGAAATCCATTCGCCGCTGACACCGATGCACAGGGCATGGATGAAGCGCCGGCTGACAATGTTGTTGACCTTAGTCGACAGTATATCGCCGTGATAAGCTACGCGCAGATTAGTACCACCGAAACGCAGATCGGCCGTGAGCAGGTTGTCGAGTCTGAAATAGTTGCCCCACCATGCGGCATGAGCGAGGCCCGAGTGGTTGCCAAGGTATATCTCATAGTAGAGTTCGCCATAGTCGGGCGAGAAAAAGACGCCCGTCAGGGGCAGAGTCGGCTGATAGCGCAGACAGACGGGCAGACGCCTGATTTTGAAATTGTATACGGCAGCACCTGTCAGGCCGACAGTCCAGGCGGCTTTAGCTGAGACCGGATTGTTGCCGTTACGCGCGAGATAGAGCGCACCGACATCAATGCCTGTCGCACCACCGGCCATCAGCCTCAGCCCGGGAATGGATTCGACCGAGAAGCGACGCATCAGGCCCCATGAAAGTTCGAGGTCGAGATCCCACATGGCAGCGTTTTTAGCCGGATTTTCGCCACGGTTCAGACCAAGACGCCCACGCGACTGCATAATCCAAGTGCGCGGAGAGAATTTCATGGCCTGCAGTCGTTCATAGGACAACGCAGTGCTGATACCCTGATATTTAAGAGGGGTAAGATAGGTGTCGACCAGATGCGACGAACCGATTTCGACGGTATATGCCGCAGCGACAGGACGGACAATGGCCTCTGCATCGTCCTGCGCTGAAACAGGCGCGACAGCAGCTGCAGCGGAAAGAGCGCACACTGCGAATAGCTTAAAAAATCCTTTGCTGCCCATTGATTTCATCGCGAACTTCATCATCAGAGCGGTCTTCTTCGACAAGCTCATCATCGATATTATCAGAACCGTCGCCAAGAATATCAACACCTTCGTCGGCATCCTGTTCGGCGACGTTTTTAGGTTCGAGTTCGACAACAGAGTCAAGCGCGTAGGTTGTCAGACGTTTACCTTTGGCTTTAAACGACTTGACGGCCACAAACTCGGCAGCGTCGACAGTCAGTGGCTCGCGGAAGTCATCTGGAGCGCCGAAACGCAGTTCAAACATTGCGCCCGGCTCATCCGACAACACAATCAGAGTCGACGCCTCGTTTTCGCCCAAGAAGCGCTGACGACGCTGCGAGGCTTCGAATGTGAAGCGTTTAAGATAGGGATAGCCCTGATCGGCATCGTTGAGGATGGCAGTCCAGATATGTTTGGGCCTGAATTTCTCAATCCTGAGCATATTGTCGGGATAGTGGTTTGTTGCGTCGTAGTTGGTGGTGTAATACTCGCCGTTGTCGAGCACGACGAGTATAAGGTCGTCGCCCTGGAATTCGCCGAGGAACTCGCCCCTACCCTCATAGTTGAGTCTGAGCACATCGCGGTCGAACCACACTTCGCGGCCTCCGAGCGTCGAGACACCGCGTTCTTTGAGCGTGAAGCGATGCACTTCGTTCTTGGTCACAAGGTTGCCCTGCGACTGCTTGCCCTTGATGGCAAGTTTGGCGAAATCGACATCAAACTGCAAAGTTTTCAGACGTAGCTTGGGCTTGAGCGTGACTTTCACAACCTCGGCCTCTCCGTTGGGATTGGCGGAGAACCACATAATGCGCGAACCCGGTGCACCCTGAGTGACATTGTACTCCTTGTCGCGGGTAATGCCTGTCACTGCAAAACGCTTCATATAATATATGCCGTCCGTGCCGCCGTGGCGGTAGATGACATTGTAAATAGTGCGGTCGTCATTGCGTTTGAACACGTTGACATACAGTACATTCTTATCCACAAAAAGTTTATCCTGCACCTTGACCACCTTGTAGCGGCCATCCTTGTAGAACACTATAATATCGTCGATTGACGAACAATTGCAGACAAACTCCACATTGTCGTCCTTCTTGAGAGCCGTCCCGATGAAACCTTCCTCGCGGTTGATGTAGAGTTTCTCGTTAGCTTCTGCAACCGTAGCAGCCTGAATGTTGTCAAACCCGCGGATAACGGTGCGGCGCGGATAGTTGGCGCCATATTTATCCTTAAGCCGCTGATACCAGTCGATAGTGTACTCGATTATGGCATCAAGGTTTTTCTGCGTTTCCTCTATCTCGGCGGCAAGTCGGGCAATCAGAGCATCGGCCTCGTCGGCGCTGAAACGGAAGATGCGTTTCATCTTTATTTCGACAAGCTTGAGGATGTCGTCGCGGGTAATCTCACGGGAGAAATCGGCTGCAAACGGCGCCAGGCGACCGGCGATATGAACCACTGCCGCGTCGATGTCGGGCGCCTGTTCGTAGGCTTTATCCTTGTAGATGCGCTGTTCGATAAACAGTTTTTCGAGCGAAGCAAACAACATCTGCTCGCCAAGTTCCTCAAGGCGCAGTTTCAGTTCGGTCTCGAGGATATGACGCGTAAGGTCAACGCTGTGACGCAAAACATCGCTGACGCCTAAGAAATGGGGCTTTCGGTCGGAAATGACGCAGCAGTTTGGCGAAATGCTGACCTCGCAGTCGGTAAAGGCATAGAGAGCGTCGATGGCCTTGTCGCTCGAAGTGCCCGGCTGAAGATAGACGGTAATATTGGCATTTTCGGCCGTGTTGTCGTCGACCTTGCGTATTTTGATTTTGCCTTTTTCAAAGGCTTTGAGTATGGAGTCGATGATAACACCTGTGGTCTTGCCGTAAGGAATTTCAGTGACCGCAAGGGTGCGGTTGTCGATTTTTTCGATTTTGGCACGGACCTTGATGACTCCCCCGCGCCGTCCATCGTTATATTTCGACACATCAATCATGCCGCCCGTAACGAAGTCGGGATACAATTCAAATTCCTCTCCGCGCAGATAGCTTATGGCGCAGTCGATAATCTCATTGAAATTATGAGGCAATATCTTCGACGAAAGGCCGACGGCTATGCCCTCAGCACCCTGAGCCAGAAGGAGTGGAAATTTCGACGGCAGAGTGACAGGTTCTTTCTTACGGCCGTCGTAGCTGAGAGTCCACTCGGTCACTTTGGGATTATATAGCGTTTCGAGAGCGAAAGGCGACAGACGCGCCTCGATATATCGGCCTGCAGCAGCCGAAGCGCCGGTCAGGATATTGCCCCAGTTTCCCTGAGTCTCGACAAGCAAATCTTTCTGACCCAGCTGCACGAGTGCGTCATTAATCGACGCATCGCCGTGAGGATGATACTGCATGGTGTTGCCGACAATATTGGCGACCTTGTTGAAACGGCCGTCATCGAGAGTCTTCATCGAGTGAAGGATGCGTCGCTGCACAGGTTTCAGGCCGTCGTCGATGTGGGGCACCGCACGCTCGAGTATCACATATGATGCATACTCGAGAAACCAGTTCTGATACATGCCGCGCAGCTGATGCTTCACGACATCTTCGGGCGCGGTATAAGGCTTCATGGCGCTCTTTTCGTCAGCGCGCCGACCTTTGCCGCCCTCAAAATCATCCATTTCCTCGTTATTGCCGTTGATAGTTTCGTCGCTCATGTGTCTATTGGTATATAATCGTATATCGACAAAGTTACGATTTTATTTCCAAATTTTACATTTTTACACTACTTTTGTGAAATTCTGTCCGGACACTATCCGACACAGCAGACTGAATATATTTTAATCAATCATTACACATACAGCAAATGAAAGAAACCATCAAACAAACGCTTGCCGACAAGACATGGGCGCGCTGGACTGCGCTGATACTCATCGCCTCGATGATGTTCTTCGCCTACATGTTTGTCGACGTCATGTCACCCCTTAAATCGCTGCTCGAGCAGAAACTGCATTGGGACAGCGCCTCGTTCGGCACCTATGCCGCTTCTGAGTACTTCCTCAACGTATTCGTATTCTTTTTGATATTCGCAGGTATCATACTCGACAAAATGGGCATACGCTTTACCGGCCTGCTTTCGGCCTCGCTGATGGTAATTGGCGCTTGCATCAAACTTGTCGGCATCAGCGAATGGTTTGAAGGCACAGAGCTTTGTGTTTGGCTCGACAGTTGGTGGACTTCGTTCCCCGGCAGTGCGAAAATGGCATCGCTCGGCTTCATGATTTTCGGCTGCGGCTGCGAAATGGCCGGCACTACTGTTTCAAAAGCCATCGCCAAATGGTTCGAAGGCAAAGAGATGGCATTGGCCATGGGGGTAGAAATGTCAATCGCACGTTTGTGCGTGTTTGCCGTGATGTGGATTTCTCCGCTCATCAGCAACCGGTTCGACCAGTCGGTCATCGCTCCGGTGGCTTTCTGCACCGCCCTGCTGCTGATTGGACTCATAAGCTATGCCGTGTTCTCGCTGATGGACACCAAACTCGACCGACAGCTCGTAGCCGAAGGCAAAAAATCGGTTGACGGTGCCGCCGACGAAGAATTCCATATTTCAGACCTTGGCAAGATACTCTCAAGCAAAATGTTTTGGCTCGTGGCATTGCTCTGCGTTCTGTACTACAGCGGTATATTCCCATTCCAGCGTTATGCGCCCAACTACGTTCAGGAAACCCTTGACGTTAGTGCCGAAACCGCTTCGCGTCTTTTCAGCGTGTTCCCGATTCTTGCTATGGTTCTGACTCCCTTCCTCGGCGCATTCCTTGACTACAAAGGCAAAGGCGCGACAATGCTCATCATTGGCGCGGTAATTATGACCTGCTGCCACCTCGGTTTTGCGTTCCTGTTACCGGCTGTGCCTCAGGTATGGCTCGCAGTCACTCTAATCCTAATACTCGGTGTATCATTCTCGCTGGTGCCTGCCGCCCTATGGCCATCAGTGCCTAAAATCATCGATTCGAATATCCTCGGCTCAGCCTATTGCCTTATTTTCTGGATACAGAACATCGGACTGTGTCTTGTGCCTCTGCTCATCGGCGAGACACTCGATGCAACAGGCGGTTACCGCGTACCGATGATGATATTCGCATCATTCGGCGTACTCGCAATCCTCTTTGGCGTATGGCTCAAGGTGCTTAACCACAAACACAATTACGGCCTCGAACAGCCCAACGTAAAAAAACAGCAGGCAACTGTGCTTGCTGCCGAAGCCGAAGCTTCAGAAGAATAATCAATTACCAACCAACGCTTTAAGTCAGGGCGATGTCGCGGCAGCGGCGTCGCCCTGACTTCGTTTCATCTCGCGCCGACGGCGGCTGAAAGGCGTTTTGTCATGTCATGGAAATTTCGTAATTTTGTCGATTGAAAGAAAATACAGCAGTGTATGCAGAATATTAGAAATATCGCCATCATCGCCCACGTCGACCACGGCAAAACTACGGTCGTCGACAAAATGTTACTTGCAGGGCATCTATTCAGAGACAATCAGAACGCAGGCGAGCTCATACTCGACAACAACGACCTCGAACGCGAAAGAGGCATAACAATCCTCTCCAAGAATGTCTCCATCAACTACAAAGACACAAAAATCAACATCATAGACACTCCGGGACACGCCGACTTCGGCGGAGAAGTAGAGCGTGTGCTCAACATGGCCGACGGCTGCCTTCTCCTTGTCGACGCTTTCGAAGGCCCGATGCCGCAGACACGTTTCGTGCTTCAGAAAGCCATACAGATCGGTCTGAAACCTATAGTCGTCATCAACAAGGTCGACAAGCCCAACTGCCGCCCCGACGAAGTCCAGGAAATGGTCTTCGACCTGATGTTCAGTCTCGACGCAACCGAAGACCAGCTCGACTTCCCGACCATCTTCGGTTCGGCCAAAGAAGGCTGGATGAGCACAGACTGGCGTAAACCGACCGACAACATCACCCCCCTGCTCGACGCCATCATCGAATACATTCCCGAGCCCAAGACTCTCGAAGGCGACGCGCAGATGCTCATCACATCGCTTGACTTCTCTAACTATGTGGGCCGCATCGCCGTCGGACGTGTCCACCGCGGCACACTCCGCGAAGGCATGGACATAGCGCTCTGCCGTCGCGACGGCTCGATATCGCGCCAGCGCATCAAAGAGCTTCACACCTTCGAAGGCATGGGCCGCAAGCGCGTCAAGGAAGTCAACAGCGGCGACATCTGCGCCCTCGTCGGCATCGAAGGCTTTGAAATCGGCGACACCGTGGCCGACATCAACAATCCCGAGCCACTGCCACGCATCGCCATCGACGAACCCACAATGTCGATGACCTTCACAATCAACGACAGCCCCTTCTTCGGCCGCGACGGCAAATATGTCACTTCGCGCCACATCGGCGACCGCCTGACCCGCGAGCTCGACCGCAACCTGGCCCTGCGCGTGACCAAAGCCGACCACGAAGACGTATGGACGGTCTATGGCCGCGGTGTGCTCCATCTGTCGGTCCTCATCGAGACCATGCGCCGCGAAGGCTATGAGCTTCAGGTAGGCCAGCCTCAGGTCATCATCAAGGAAATCGACGGACAGAAATGCGAGCCTGTCGAGTTACTGACCATCAACGTCACAGAAGAATATTCGTCGAAATCATCGACATGGTTACCCGCCGCAAAGGCGAAATGGTCTCAATGGCCGCTCAGAACGACCGCGTGCACATGGAATTCCAGATTCCTTCGCGCGGCATTATCGGACTCCGCAACAACGTTCTGACCGCTTCGGCTGGAGAAGCCATTATGGCCCACCGCTTCCTCGAATATCAGCCGTGGAAAGGCGATATCGAGCGCCGCACCAACGGTTCGCTCATCGCCCTCGAAGCCGGCACAGCCTATGCCTACGCCATTGACAAACTTCAGGACCGTGGCCGCTTCTTCATCTTCCCGCAGGAAGAAGTCTATGCCGGACAGGTCGTCGGCGAGAACGCAAAGGACAACGACATCGTAGTCAACGTTACAAAATCCAAGAAACTGACCAACATGCGAGCTTCGGGAGCTGACGACAAGGCGCGTATCGTGCCGCCGGTCGTATTCAGTCTCGAAGAAGCCCTCGAATATATCAAGGAAGACGAATATGTTGAAGTAACACCCCACCATATCCGCCTGCGCAAAATCATACTCGACGAAATCGAACGCAAACGCGCCAACCGCTGATGACCCCCTTCTCACTCGACATACGCGGACGCCTGCTGACGTTTGACCGCCCTGCCGTAATGGCGATTGTCAACGTCACACCCGACTCTTTCTATGCCCGGAGTCGCACCTCCGGCGCTGAAGCGGTCGAGGCTGCCGTCAGCCGCGCGTTGAGTGAGGGCGCCGACATGATCGACATCGGAGGTTATTCGTCGCGCCCCGGAGCCGACGACGTCTCGCCCGACGAAGAATGCCGCCGTCTCGAGCTGGGTATCGCTGCAGTGAGGCGTGTTACTCCCGATATTCCGCTGTCGGTCGACACTTTCCGTGCCGACGTTGCCCGCAGATGCATCTGCGACTTCGGCGCTGACATAATCAACGACATATCGGGCGGCGACCTCGACGGCAACATGTTCGAAACCGTAGCCGAACTCAATGTGCCCTACATTCTGATGCACATGCGCGGAACGCCGGCAACGATGCAGTCGCTCACTGACTATCCCCGCGGCGTCACAGCCGGAGTCATAGGCGAACTTGCGCCGAAAGTCCGCCGGCTATCGCTGCTCGGAGTCAACGACGTAATCGTCGACCCAGGATTCGGTTTCAGCAAAACCGTCAGCCAGAACTACCGCTTGCTCCGCGACCTTGAGGCATTCAGCATGCTCGGCCGACCCGTTCTCGTCGGTCTGTCGCGCAAATCGATGCTTACCAAGGCGCTCGGCATTTCGGCCGAAGATGCGCTCGAAGCCACTACTGCCGCCAACACTCTCGCCATCGAGCGTGGCGCTGCTATCCTCCGTGTCCACGATGTTGCTGCCGCACGTCAGGCAGTCGATGTTTCAACCTTTCTCCACACAGCCTAATCTCCCTGCCTCATGCTCTCGTTCGGAATAAAAGACATAATCGACATATTTATCGTCGCCCTGCTGCTTTTCTACATCTACCGACTGATGAAAGAATCGGGTACGATTAATATTTTCTACGGCATCATGGCCTTCATCGTCGTGTGGGCTCTGGCGTCGGAAATTTTCAACATGAGGCTTATCGGCACGATTCTCGACAAGTTCATGAGCATCGGCCTGCTGATTCTTGTCATCTTGTTTGTCGACCAGATAAAACGCTTCCTTGTCGAACTTGGCTCGCATCGCCGATGGCGTTTTCTCAACAAGATTTTCCACCATCACAAGGCCGAGATGGAGGCCGACTCGCGTCGCTGGGTTATGCCGATTGTCTATGCTTGCATGTCGATGTCAAAGAGTAAGACCGGCGCGCTCATTGTCATCGAGCAGTCGATTCCGCTCGACAACTACGAGAAGACAGGCGACCGTATTGACGCCGAAATCAACACCCGCCTGATTGAAAACATATTCTTCAAAAACTCGCCGCTCCACGACGGTGCGATGATTGTCGCCGGCGACCGCATCGCTGCTGCCGGTTGCATATTGCCGGTAAGTCACGACAGCGACGTGCCACGCTCGCTCGGCCTGCGCCACCGCTCGGCTCTCGGCATTGCTCAGGCCACTGACGCCGTCGCCATAGTCGTTTCGGAAGAAACCGGCAACATATCTCTTGCCCACCGCGGACGTCTATCGACCAAACTCACATCGACCGAACTCGAGCACCGGCTTTCGGCCCTCACTCCTCAATAACAGATTACTATGAAAGGTATCGTTCTCGCCGGAGGTTCCGGCACAAGACTCCATCCAATCACACTTGCCGTTTCCAAGCAGCTTGTTCCGGTCTACGACAAACCGATGATTTATTATCCGGTGTCGACCCTCATGCTCGCCGGCATACGCGACATACTCATTATATCTACGCCTGTCGATTTGCCGCAGATCGAACGTCTTCTCGGCGACGGTAGCCAACTCGGCGTCAGTTTTTCATATGCCGTTCAGGAGCGTCCCGAAGGGCTTGCCCAGGCCTTTGTCATCGGCCGCGAGTTTATCGGCGACGATGACGTTTGTCTCATCCTCGGCGACAATATTTTCTACGGTCAGGGCTTCACGGGCATGATGCTCGATGCCGTCGGCAACGCGGCGTCAGGGCTCGCCACGGTCTTTGCTTACCCTGTCTCCGACCCACAGCGCTATGGAGTCGTCAAGCTCGACGAGAATGGCAATCCTGTCAGCATTGTCGAGAAACCCGCTCGCCCCGAAAGCGACAAGGCGGTAGTCGGTCTTTACTTCTACCCTAACGACGTGGTCGATATCGCAGCCAATGTAAAACCCTCACACAGAGGAGAATATGAAATAACCACCGTAAACGAGACCTATCTCGGCCAAAAACGCCTGAAGGTCAAGTGTTTCGGTCGTGGATTTGCATGGCTCGACACCGGCACAGTCGACTCGCTCATCGATGCGTCAAACTTCATCGAAGCTATTCAGAAACGTCAGGGCATAAAAGTCAGCGCGCTTGAGGAAGTGGCCTACAGGCGCGGATTCATCGACTCCGGTCGTTTGCGTCAACTCGGCGAACGGCTCAGACAAACCGATTACGGCCAATATTTAATCAAACTCGCCGATGGACAGATTTTTTGAACCGAAACTGATTGAATTTCCCCGCATCGAAGACCCACGCGGCAATCTTTCGTTTATCGAAGGCGGCGACCGGCTTCCGTTCGAAATCGAACGCGTCTACTGGACCTACGACGTGCCGTCTTGGCGCGAACGCACCGGCCGCGCATTGCGCACCTGCGCCGAAGTGATAATTGCCACATCCGGACAATTCACGGTCAATGTCGACAACGGTTGCGGCGGACGTCGGTCTTTCATTCTCAACCGCAGCAATGTCGGCCTTTACATTCCGCCAATGACGTGGCGCACAGTCAGCGACTTCGTTACCGGCTCAACCGGCCTCACAATAGCTTCAAAATTATTCGACGAAGCCGATTACATACGCGATTACCAACAATTCAAATCAGCACTCTCCGATGAACTCTTCTGACAGACACGCTATTTCGTCGATTGACGATTGCCGACTAATCAATATTCCGGCCATCCGCCACGACAACGGCAATATCGCCGTGATGGAGAACGTCGCGACTGCTCTCTTCGAAATCCGTCGCGTCTATTATATCTACGACATTCAGTCGGGTGCTGAACGTGGCGGACATTCCCACCACAACACCTCGGAGCTGGTAATTCCGCTCAGCGGCTCGTTCGACGTAGTATTCGACGACGGAGTCGCCACCCGTCGCATCACGCTCAACCGCCCCGACACCGGGCTGTTGCTCTCAACAGGCATATGGCGGACGCTCGACAATTTCTCGACCGGCTCAATCTGTCTGGTGCTCGCGTCCGAGAAATACTGCGAGGACGACTATGTGCGCTCCTACGAAGAATTCAAACGCCTTACCGCTGTCAAAAGATGAGTTGGGCCGACTACATATTTCTCGACCTCGAGACGGTCAACAAGCCATTCGAAAAAGAAATAGGCGAAGCTGTTAGGCGTGTTATCGCAAGCGGACGCTACATTGGCGGACCTGAAGTCGCTGAATTTGAACGCCGCCTGGCAGAAAGTTGCGGTGCGCCCTACTGCGTCGGTACAGGCAACGGCCTCGATGCTCTGCGACTTATCATTCGCGCCTATATCGAACTCGGCGAAATGGCGCCCGGCGACGAAATCATAGTTCCGTCCAACACATACATCGCTACGGTTCTGGCCATTACCGACAATGGTCTGATTCCTGTTTTTGCCGAGCCTGACCCGCGCACCATGAACCTCGACACGTCACGACTGTCGGAATATCTTAGTCCGCGCACGCGCGCCATCATGACAGTCCATCTCTACGGACGCACATGCTTCGACAGCGCCATGCTCGATTTCGCTCGCTCCAATTCCCTGAAAATCATCGAGGACAACGCTCAGGCTATCGGTGCTACAACTGCCGATGGCAGTCGCATCACAGGCTCGCTCGGCGATGCCGCCGCTTTCAGCTTCTATCCGACCAAAAACATCGGCGCTCTCGGCGATGCCGGCGCTGTCACTACATCCGACCCTCGGCTTGCCGATGCAGTCAGAGCTATTGCCAACTATGGCAGCGACCGACAGTATCATAACATATATCGTGGCCTTAACAGCCGCTTAGACCCGATTCAGGCCGCCATATTGTCGGTCAAGCTACCCTATCTCGACCGCGAAAACGGCCTGCGCCGCGACATAGCCGCCGTATATGAGCAGGAAATCAAGAACCCCTGCGTAATCAAACCTCTCTTCGACAACAGTTCCGTATGGCATCAGTATGTCGTGCAAGTAGAGGATCGCGAGAATTTCAGACGATATTTGGCCGACAACGGCGTAGAAACCGCGGTCCACTATCCCCTCGCGCCCTTCGACCAGCCATGTTATGCTTCGGTCTACAAACCCGACTGTCCTATCGCGCGCAAGCTCGCCGAGTCGGTGGTCAGTCTGCCTGTGAGCCGTTGCACTTCTGTCGACGATGCCTGTCAGATAGCGGATATTATCAACACATACGTCCAGTTAAAAAAGAGATGATTGACAAAAATACCTTTGACAACCGCACTGCTCTTTTCCACACCTTCGGATGCAAACTCAACTTCGCGGAGACCTCGACTGTGGCGCGCATGTTCGCCGACCGTGGCGTACGTCGCATCACGCCCGGCGAAACGCCCGACTTCATAGTCATCAACTCATGTTCGGTCACAGACCTGGCCGACAAGAAATGTCGGCAGGCCATCCGCTCTCTCAACCGCCGCTTCCCCGATGCGGCGATAATTGTTACAGGCTGTTACGCTCAGCTGAAAAGCGATGAAGTCGCTTCGCTTCCCGGTGTCAAAATCGTCGCCGGCATAGACCGCAAGCTCGAGTTGTGCGACTTTGTCGAAACTTGGATTAAAGACCACAAGCCGATGAACATCGTCGGCGACTCTCGCGATATCCGCTCATTCATGCCCTCATGCTCCCGAGGCGACCGCACCCGCTATTTTCTTAAAGTTCAGGATGGTTGCGACTACTGGTGCACCTATTGCACCATACCTCGCGCACGAGGACGCTCCCGCTCAGGCAGCATAGCCGAAATTGTCGATCAGGCTCGCGCGGCTGCCGACGAAGGCGGCAAGGAAATAGTCATCACAGGCGTCAACATCGGCGACTTCGGCAAAGGCCGCGACGACAATTTCCTCGACCTCATTCGCGAACTCGACCGCGTCGAAGGCATCGAACGCTACCGCATTTCTTCGATTGAGCCCAACCTTCTGACCGACGACATCATCGACTTTGTAGCTCAGTCGAGAAGTTTCATGCCCCACTTCCACATTCCCCTCCAAAGCGGCTCTGACGAAGTGCTCGCACTGATGCGCCGTCACTACGACACAGCCCTCTTCGCCTCCAAAGTCGAGCGCATACGGCGCACTATTCCCGATGCATTCATCGGTGTCGACCTGATAGTCGGCGCTCGAGGAGAGACCGACGAGCGCTTCGCCGCATCAAAAGCTTTCATCGAGGGTCTCGACATCTCGCGGCTGCATGTGTTCACATACTCCGAGCGTCCGGGCACACGCGCTCTCGATATCGACCACGTTGTCAGTCAGGAACTGAAACATCAGCGCACACGTCAGATGCTTGCGGTCAGTGAGCGAAAACTCGACGAGTTTACACGCCGTTTCTGTTCTACAGAGCGTCCGGTCTTGCTCGAACACCCCCGCGAAGGCCATGCCCTCAGCGGTTTTACCGACAACTACCTCAAAGTCGAGATTGAAGGCGCCGACCGTGCGACTGCCGTTAAACTTGACAATACTATCGCCAAAGTCCTTATTGGCGAACCTATTCCCGAACGCGAAAGTGTAAAAGCGACACTGATATGAAACAACTGATGCACAAATTAGCATATTTCGCACTTTATACCTGCGCTCTGATGCCGTTCTGGCTACTTTACCGCTTTGCCGACATCACATTTGTCCTTCTTTATTATGTCATAAGATACCGCCGGCGGGTAGTCAACGCCAACCTCGAAGAAAGTTTTCCCGAAAAGAGTTCTGCCGAACTGAAAAAGATTTCACGTCAGTTCTACCGCAACTTCGCCGACTATATCTTCGAAACCATAAAATTGCTCCACATCAGCGACAGTCAGATAAGACGCCGCATGACTTTCGAAAACGTCGACATCATCGACAACTTTGTCGCTCAGGGACGCAGCGTTGCCGTCTATTTCTCCCACTGCGGCAACTGGGAATGGGCCCCGTCCGTCACGCTCCACACCAAAGAGCGCGCCAACAAGGGCATCATATTCGGCCAGGTCTACCGCCCGCTGCGCGATAAGAACACCGACGCCCTGATGCTGAGACTGCGAAGCCGCTTTGGCTCGCTGTCCTTCCCCAAAAACACTGTTTTCCGCGACATTATCCGCAGTTGCCGCGCCACAGGTCTGCCGGCCGTGGTCGGTTTTATGAGCGATCAGCATCCGAGCCACGGCGATTTAATCCATGTCGTCGAGTTTCTCAACCACCCCACAGCCTTCATTACCGGCACTGAGACTCTTGCCCGCAAACTCGACATGGGCGTTATCTACTGGGACATGCACAAGCCCCGCCGCGGCCATTATCACATAGTCTGCCGCATGATAAGCGACGACATAAAATCAACCCCGGTGTTCAGCGTTACCGACAAATATATCGAAATGCTTCAGGCCACCATCCGCCGTGAGCCTTCGCTGTGGCTGTGGACTCACAAACGCTGGAAAAATCCCGTAACATTCGCTGACAATGAAGCCCCAAGACACTCATAGTCAAAACACAGGCAACAAAGCCGACGTTGCTGTCATCATACTCAACTGGAACGGAGAGAAACTGCTGCGTGAGTTTCTGCCTCAGGTAATAGCCACGACCGACAGCTCTGTGGCGCGCATAATCGTTGTCGACAACGGAAGCACCGACAGCTCGCGGGCTGTTCTCGAAAACGAATTTCCCGAAGTCGAGCATATATTTTTTAACGAAAACTACGGCTTCGCCGAAGGCTATAACAAGGCAATCAAACTGACCGGCTACAAATATACAGTGCTTCTGAACTCCGATGTCGCAACCGCATCAAGCTGGGTCAATGTGCTTTACGACTTCATGGAATCGCATCCCGACGTCGGCGCGTGTCAGCCTAAAATATTAAGCTACAGCAATTTCGCAAAATTCGAATATGCCGGAGCTGCAGGCGGCTTCCTCGACCGCAACGGCTATCCCTTCTGCCGCGGACGCATATTCGACAACTGCGAGGACGACAAAGGCCAATATGACAGTGACATGGAAGTGTTTTGGGCGAGCGGAGCATGTCTGATGGTCCGATCTGATTTATATTGTAAGGTCGGCGGACTCGACACCGCCTTTTTCGCCCACATGGAAGAAATAGATCTCTGCTGGCGCATACAGCTTGAAGGCTTCAAGGTAATGGCCGTCGGAGGTGCTTCGGTCTACCATCTCGGCGGAGGCTCACTGCCCGACTCCAATCCGCGAAAGACCTATCTTAACTTCCGCAACAATCTGCTGATGCTTCACAAAAATCTGCCCGACGGTCAGCGCGGCCTTGCGCTCCTGCGCCGGCAATTGCTCGACACCATCGCTTGGGCTCGCTATGTAGCGACACTGAAATTCAAATTCGCATCAGCCATTTTCCGCGCTCATCGCGATTTTGCGAAAATGCGCAAAAACTACACGACCCACCCAAAAATCAATCTCCTCGCCATCGGCAGCCACTCGCGGATTAACATCCTTGTTTCCTACTATTTGCTCGGCCGCCGACGCTTCTCTTCGCTAAAAGCTACTTCTTGGGCTGAATGTTGAGTCTGTACTGCACTGTGAAGACCATATAGCGCGGCAGACTGTTGGTATATGAAACCGTGCGACCTGTCGCGGTTACGGCATAGTGTACGTTCGATAGTTTGTGGAGCAAATCGAAGCCGTCGGCACTGAATACCCAATGCTTATTGCCGCGCGGCGTGTAGGTCAGGCGCATGTTCCATACGGCATCGGTGGAGTCAAGTTCCTTCACGCCGTAACCGACGCGCTTGTAGAATGAAATGTCGGTGCTGATGCCGAAGCCTGCCGGCAGTTTGAAAATGCCGTTGACTCCATACTTATAATGCTGCGCGTTTATAGTGTTGAAGTCCTGACGCTCCGATGTCGTGTGGCGGTGGGTCAGGTTACCCTGCAGCGTCAATTGCTGCTGTCCGATTTTGTATGATAACCTCAGGTCCTCGGTCAGCATCATATTGCGCACTTTGGCTTTCTCGGGAGCCTCGGCATTGATGCCAATCATATCCGTATTGTGGTCGAGCATCAACGTCGATGTCGAAGAGAATGAGAACTGCTTTTTCGAGCCGAATTCCCAGTTCAGATAATCAGAGACATGGAGAGTGTTGTTGCCGTTGACGTTGTATGTGCGGTAACGGCGCACACCGGTGTTGGTATTATAGACATAACCACGGACAAGTGCATTGGAAATCACGCTGTAGACAACGGCAATGCTGTTCGAGGCCGGCTTGCCGTAGGGTCGGTAAGACCATTGCAGATTATGGCGCTGAGTGAAAGCGTTTTTCAAATCGGGATTACCCTCCTGAATGTTGAGCGGGTCGGCGTCACTGACGACATCGACAAGATGCAGCAGCTCGGGACTGTCTGTGCCAAGATTGCCTCGATAGGAAATGGTATTGTTATAATGATTTCCCTCGTCATTTTTCGATTTGCCGAAGCGATACTCCAGCACTAAGGTCTGAAACATACTCGACATGACAAAAGACGTGCGCTTGACTAAATACGAACGGTTTTCACGCCAATAGTCGAAATGATGATGGTCGACACCGACCTCCGGCATTACCTGGAACATGAAGAACCCTTTCTCAGTCCCTTTTGTCAGATAGTACATCAGGCGCAGGTTGTGGCTGTTGGTGCGCGTCGTCGAGGTGTATGAGTTCGTGGGGTCGAGCGTCGACGCATAGTTCTCCGGCAGCACGCCGAATACGCCCATGTCTGACAGACGGTCAAGCGCATACATATATGAATCCTTTGCCCGGTCAGTAAAATTATATGTGTAATTCAACTCCAGAAAGCCGTCGCGCAACGGACGCGAGTAACCGATATTCGCACTCCACTCCTTGCGGTAGTTGGGCGATTCGTCGGTATATTGCCTGCGCCGCTCCGACGGCTCGGGATTCTGTCCGAAATTGATTGTATAGTCATTCCAGCTTGTGCGTTTTGAGCCGACATAGTTGAAGCCGGCGCCTATGTTTATGCGCTCGCTCGAATTCGGCAGTTTCAGCGAGAAATGGGGCCGGAAGCGGAAACTTCCTGAACGCAGCGAGCCTTCGTTGCGGGTCTGCGCACGGTTGACCACGGCCTGAAGAGCCTCTGTCGAACCGGTCGTGTAGATGGCTTCAAGGGCCTCGCGGCTGATGTCGGAATAATCGCGGTTGAAGGCGCCTGAAAGCGAATTGCCGTAATTGTCGGTCTTGCCATAGTCGCCTGAAAGATAATATGAAATGTTATTCTGCTGCTTGGTCGTATATAAGCCTGAGTGAAATGTATTGAACGAAAATCTCGACGACTTGGAGTCGTTGAAGCGACGTTCGTAGCTGTCGCCGCTGTTGAGAAACTGCGTCGACGATGTCGATGACAGATAGTCGGTCGAGCCACCCGACACGCCTACACTGCCGTCGGCTCTCAAATTCTTGTCGGTAGTTTCATGGGTATATCTCACACCCAACTCGCGGTGGGCCTGTGTGCCTGAAGGCATACTCTCGGGAGTCCAGCTGTCGCTTTTGCCGGGTGTGCGGTTGTCGTTGAGGTTGTTGGCCAGACCTGTGAGCACGACAGAGGTCGTCGGCGAGAACCACGAGGCGAACACACGTCCGAGATAGCGGTCAGCCGTGCCGTAACCGGCCTGCAGATTGAGCAGCCAGCCGATGCTGTACTCCTTCTTGAGCTTAATGTCCATCGTCAGGTGTTGCGGCTTGGACTGGTCGAACCTCAGCTTTTCTTCCTTGGTGTGGCCTTTGAACACTTCAACCGTCTTGACCGTATAGGCTGGAATGTTCTCGAGCATAAGGGTTTTGTCATCATTAAAAAAGTCCTTGCCGTTGAGCAGAAGCGTCTCGACAAACTCGCCGTTGACAGTTATCTGGCCGTTCTCGTCGATTTTAGCTCCGGGCAACTGCGAAATCAGGGCGTCGAGCATAGACCCGTCGGCGAGCTGAAACGCATCGGCATCGTAGACGACCGTGTCTCCACGATTGTAGAACTTGACTTTCGACGCGGTTACGGTAACATCCTTAAGCCTGTGCACTTTCGAAAGCAATACCGGCGGCATAGAGCGCGAGAGCTCCCGTTTGCCGAAGGGCTTGAACGTCCATGTCACAGTCTCGGTCTGAAAGCCCGGCGCTCCGGCGTCGAACATGAGCAGAGTGTCGTTTTCGGTTACCGGAATGCTTATCATCGAAGTCCTGACTATGTCCGTGCCGTTCCAGTTATATCCGTTCGTTTTTATGGTGTCGAGCGGATTGCCATCGGCATCATAGGGGATAATGAAGCTCTCGACGATGTCGCGCTTGAAAGTGGCGTCTTTAATAAAGGTGTATATATGCTTAAATTCGTCATTGTCTGATGACTTTTTCTTGGAACTTGTTGTTTTGGCAGAACTGCCGGCCGCCACAACACGGATTTGCGCTTCTGACGGAATGGCTACAACAAGTGCCAACAGAAGAAGGATAAACAACTTAAGGTATGACTTCATATTTATCTTTGTAAGTTAATGTGATACGATTGAGCTGGTTTATACTTGTAAGACACGCGAAATGCCTGTTTGTTACACCCGAAGTGCAATATTTTCACAAAGATAAAAAAAAAACGGTTTTACAAACATAATATTCACTTTTTAACATAAATAACAACATCACAATAACGGACGAAAAGCATCGGCAAAAACACCTGCGGAAAAATCGGCGAAAAAAAATCGGCCCTGCCTGCAAATTCAGGCGGGGCCGATGTATTATGGTAGCTGAATGCTGTGATTAATTCTGTATTTCTTCGACTTCGTCGGATTCGGCGTAGATATCGTCTTTGCTTCCGACGACGAGACGTTCGTATTCGCGGAGACCCGTACCTGCGGGGATAAGATGACCGCAGATGACGTTTTCCTTCATGCCTTCGAGCGTATCGGTCTTGCCTGAGATAGCAGCTTCGTTGAGGACTTTGGTTGTTTCCTGGAACGATGCGGCCGACATGAAGCTCGATGTCTGAAGTGCGGCGCGGGTAATGCCCTGAAGTATCTGCTCTGATGTAGCAGGCACAGCGTCGCGGACAGTGACAGTGCGGAGGTCGCGGCGTTTGAGAGCCGAGTTCTCGTCGCGGGGCTTGCGGGCAGTGATAATCTGACCGGGCTTCACGTTTTCGCTGTCGCCAGCGTCGGTTACCACTTTCTTGCCCCAGATGCGGTCGTTCTCGTCCATGAAGGCGCGTTTGTCAACCACCTGCTGCTCAAGGAAGCATGTGTCGCCCGGGTCGAGGATGTTGACCTTGCGCATCATCTGACGCACGATTACTTCAAAGTGCTTGTCGTTGATTTTCACGCCCTGCATACGGTATACATCCTGAACTTCGTTGACAATGTATTCCTGCACGGCGGTCGGGCCCATGATATTGAGGATGTCGGCGGGAGTGATGGCACCGTCGGAGAGGGGTGTACCGGCACGAACGTAGTAATTTTCCTGAACGAGACTCTGTTTCGACATGGGCACGAGGTATTTCTTGACTTCGCAGATACGAGAGGTGACTGTGATTTCGCTG
>JAGAOW010000058.1 GCA_017889945.1 Muribaculaceae bacterium | reverse complement strand
TAGGAAAGGCGCATGCGTATAACCAGATTTTCGGTAACAGGTACGCCGTCTTTCTTCCGAGAATCCAGCCAAAAGTTGATATTTCGTTTAAGTATCATATCGTATCAGCTTATAAAACTACGCACGAAATTACGCACGATTTTTGACATATCCAAATATTTCAAAAGATTTTTAGTTTTAGCGTGTCGGCGTATAATGCTGTAATACTGATAGTTTTAGATACTATATGAGTATTACCGACCAATAAGTTTATAATCTCGTCCTCTCCGCAACAATAAAGCCTGATTTTTTCAGGCTTTTGTTGTATCTGTACCTCCACACCCGATTGCACCAAAATTTTTGTGCCGTAAAAATAATTATCTCCCGATTTTATTGGACAATGTGATATTATCGTTAAATTTGCATTTGGATTGACGCAAGTCGCTCCGTGACATTTTTGAAAAATAAGAAGCGTTATGCTTATCTTGTGACTTGAAAACGTAGGAAATTTTCAATACGATGCAAGAGAATAGCATAGTGGTTCTCGCGCGCATAGCGTGGGCTGCTATTGTTACATCTGCATCAAATGGTTTCCTACGACCTTCAAGTCAAGACGTGGCATAGTTGGCTAACGTTTTCTGTTCTATAAATAATCTCTCCAATGAGTCATGGCGAGAGCTTTTTATGATGGCACAGTTCAATTCATATATCGACAATATCGACACTGACTTTTGGCGCGACCTATGCATGAGCCGAGGAGAACTGCGACACTATGACAAGGGCAATGAATTTCTTACTGCCGGAACAGTCGGTCGTTACATAGGTTACATAAAATCGGGTGTGTTGAAATATGTCTGCTATTCGTCGGACGGCACTCCTCATGTAGTCGGTCTCGAATTCGCCGGTCATTTTGTCTGCGACTTTCCCGGCTCGCTGTATCGGAAGAAATCGCGTTGCTAGATAATCGCCACAGTGCCCTGCGATATATATTGCGTACCGTCGTCATTAGTCGCGAAAATGATGCTGTCTGACACAAAGGTAAATGAAGTGGTACATAGTACTACCCGTGAGGTGTTCTCTACCGTCTATGACCGACTTGTCGATTTATATTCCAAGACACCGCAGCAACGCTATGATGAACTGATAAATCGCGACCCGGATTTATTCGAGTTGTTTTCATTGAAAGATATCGCTTCTCTTCTCAACGTCACGCCGACCCATCTGAGCCGCTTGCGCAAAAAATAATCATCCTGATTGCCACTCTCAACATTTGTTGAGAATCGAGTCGTTATTTCTGTCTAACTTTGCCTTCGAAAATACCAATGTGTTATGATTAGAATCGGATTTTTAACAATGATGCTTTTCATGTCGTTGCTGAGCGTAGCTCAACAACGAGCGCAGATAAAGGTGGGTTATGACTACGAGGTAAATGTCAGTGGTTCGGTGCGCAGGGCTGACTACATACTGCTGAGCGGACAGCAAGGCTCCTTGTTTTACAATCCGACCGCCCTATGGATGGATGTAATTTCAAAAGATGACGCCGCACGTCAGGCTTACGGCGCTTTGGCATCAAAACTTCAGGAGTCCGGCCGAGGTAACGAAGTGCCCAACCGCTCAAATAGCATGTATGTGGCTAAGGATTTCGACAAGCAGGAGAAGACAGTCTATGATGACTACAGTGACCAGTTTGCCGTTTACAATGAACCTTTTGCCGAAATGGAGTGGGAAGTAGTGGCCGACTCAACTAAGACCATACTCGGCTATGAATGTGTCATGGCCCGTTCGTTATATCATGGCCGCGACTGGACAGCATGGTTCGCGCCGGAGATTCCTGTGCATGACGGTCCATGGAAATTCTCTGGAGCCCCGGGGCTGATACTCAAAGCCACGGAATCGAAAGGCATGCATTCTTTCACAGCCAACGGCATAGAAACTACCGATGCCGAGATTCCCGCCATGGTGCGTGCGGACTGGTATCACACAGAGGATAGAATTAAATATCTGCAAAGCCAGTATAAATATATTCAGGATCCGTTGACGGATATTATGGGCGGCAATCTTCCCGCAAATGCCAGAATAGTAGTGAACGGAAAGGAAACGACAGCGGAAGAAGTAAGGATAGCCTCGCGGAAAACGCTGGATTCAGGCTTTGACTTCCTCGAAACCGATTATCACAAATGAGACGTCTATGTTTATATATGCTTTTTGTGGCGCTTGCGGCGATGGCTGTGGCTCAGGTAAATGTGAGCGGTAAGGTTGTCGACAAGGGAAACAATGAGCCTCTCGTCGGCGCATCGGTTATTGTCAAGGGCGCTGACGGCAAAATAAAGAAGTTTACTTCGTCCAAGACTGACGGAAGCTTCGCTATCACAATGCCTTCGGTAACCGCTTGCCGTCTGGAAGTTGCCATGATGAGTTTCGCAAAGCAATCTATTCCCCTTGATAGCATATCCTTCCCCTTGACCGTGTATATGGAAGCCGGAACAACCTTGCTTAACGAAGTGACAGTCAAAGCCGACCGCATACGGGAGCAAGGCGACACCATCACATATAATGTAGGCAGCTTCGCCCAACAGCGGGACCGCTCGATTGGCGATGTGCTGAAGCGTATGCCAGGCATTGATGTCGCCAACAACGGTAAGATACAATATCAAGGCGAGGACATCAACAAGTTCTATATCGAGGGCTCTGACCTTCTCGGCGGCAAATATGGTATTGCCACCAACGGCATAAGTCATGACGATGTAGGGGCGGTCGAGGTAATGGAGAACCATCAGCCGATGCAGGTGCTGTCAGGCATCTCTTTCTCGGACAAGGCTGCTATCAATCTCAAATTGAAAAACAAGGCGAAAGCCACATGGACTTTCAACGGCGACGCGGGTGGCGGCTATTCATGGCAGCCGGAAGGGGCGATTTGGGACGGCGAACTGTTTGCGATGGCCATAATGCCCGTATTTCAGAACATAACCACAGTCCGCACCAACAATACCGGCGAGAACCTTTCGTCGTCAAGCACCAACTTCTTCGCCGACCGACGGCAGACCGGTCTCGGCCAATATGTTGGGGTCGCTTTGCCCGGCGTACCATCTCTCAGCGACAAGCGGACATTGTTCAATCGCTCTTTCCTCGTGTCTACCAATAGTCTGTGGAAATTCGGACGCGGCGAGTTCAAGGCGAACATCGATTATTCATTTAACCGCGTAACTGCCGAGGCCTCTGACATCACGACATATTTTCTCGACGAAGGCAACCGCGTCATTACTGAAAATCGCCGCGGCACGGACCATCGCCACTCTCTCAGCGCTAAGTTCATCTATGAAGTGAATCAAAAGACGGCGTTTATAAACAACTCTCTTCAGACCAATATCGACTGGGACGATGTGAGTCTCGCCACTACAGGCTCAATACCCAACGGGCAGTCTGCCAAGTTGCCCGATTACTATGTCAACAACAAGTTCAAGATGATAAAACGCTTCAAGGGCAACCACCTTGTAACGTTTCAAAGCGAGAACGAATGGGAGTCGCTGCCTCAGAATTTAGAATTGAAAATGGATAATGAAAAATCATTCCGTCAACATATCTCCGACCACGCGTTTTATACACATGAAAGCGCGGCATACGCATTCAATATAAAGGGCGTAACGCTGAGCCTTGAAGGTGGCATAAAAGGCTATATCCGCTCGATGTCGTCTGAGGGGGCTGACTTGTCTGAACTGTCAGACTTGTCCGACAATTTCATCAATGTGGTCAACACCAACTATCTTACAGTATATGCGACCCCGAAGTTTGAATATTGGGTGCGCCGTGTGAATCTCACGCTCAATCTGCCTGTAAGTTACGCTCACTATAATTTCGACAAGGCTATAGCCAACCGCGACGAACTCTATTTCTCTCCGTCGCTCAGTCTTAACTGGAAGCCGAGCAACCGCTTTTCGGGTGCAATGCGCGGCGGTCTCGGCCGCTCGCCGATGAATCTCAACCTTATCCATCCCGGTTTGGTAATGACTAACTACCGCACTCTGAAATCGGGTGTGGATAATTTCTATAACTCGTCGTCAAAGAATGTGTCGGCAAGCTTCAGCTACAAGCACACACGACACGGGCTGTTTGCCAACGGCATGGTTATGCAGTCGTGGACTAACGTTCCATACACTATGGCTCAGCAGCTCTACGGCGACTATGTGGTCTACAGCTATGCCGATGCTAAAAATGACAGTAAAATGCTCATGGCTATGGGCAACATCGGCAAGACCCTCGATTTCATGCGCGGAAGCTGCAATGTGAACGGCTCGTTCAGCCGCAATGAGTCGCATCTGCTTTCACAGCGACAATCGGTCAACTCGGTCAGCACCGGCTGGAGTGTCGGCGGCAAAATCAACGGCAATCCATGCCGCTGGTTCAGTTTCGATTACCGCATAGACTATTCCGACAGCCGCCTGACGATGAACGGACAGAGCGAATCATGGCTCTCGACGATGGAAAACGAGCTGAGCCTGACATTCATACCACACCGCAAATGGCAATGGACGGTCAGCGGCGAGCATTACCGCAACGAACTATCCGAGCATCAATACAAGAACGTAGAGATGCTCGACACCAAAGTGACCTTTCAGCTCAACAAAAAGATAGAGTTTGCCGCGTCGCTCACAAATATACTCAACAAACGAAGCTACAACTACACCACCTACTCGCAACTCTCATCATTCGAGAGCCGGCAGCAACTCCGCGGCCGTCAACTCCTATTCTCGATAACCCTCAGAAAATAAACGATATGAGACAAACAATCACAATCATCTTCATGTGCCTTACCGCGATAGCTGCAATGGCGCAGAACAACGTGGCCATTGAATATGATGTCACTAACCGAGATACTGATTCAGGGAAACCGTATACTCAAAAAATGACACTTGTAGCCAATCCGGAGAAATCATTTTATTTCAATAAGATGAGCCTATATGTCGATTCATGCGAATCTACTCCGGAAGGGAAAGCTAAATTGCGCGAGATTCAATTGAAAGCTTGGCGTGTTGTCCAACCTGACGGAACTGTCACATACGACGGTCGCAAACTCGGCCTTGCTCCCGAGAAAAAGGAATTCTTGTATGTCGCGAAAGACAAAGCCTCCGACAATATAAGTGTCTATGACTTTAAAGCCGGGGAATTATGGCGTTATGAAGAACCCTTGTCTGAAATGGAGTGGACCATCATTGAAGATTCAACTAAGAATATTCTCGGTTTTGAATGTATCATGGCGCAGACTGAATATCATGGCAGGACTTGGATGGCTTGGTTTTCTCCTGAGATTCCCGTTTATGACGGACCTTGGAAACTTCGTGGTCTGCCCGGAATGATTCTTAACGCTGATGGAGGCGATGGCTTTATCATAGAGGCAAAAGAAGTAGGCTACACCAAACAAGCAATTCCTTCAGTGTATTCAGTGAAAGATTACACCAAAGGTAAACGGAAACAGATTCTCGCCGACCACGAGCATTATGAAAATAATTTCGAGAGCATGATGGAAGCACAAGGTATAAAAATGAATGGCGATGGTTCTACATCCAATCTGCCTATGTATGACCGTCAGCGCAGAGCATGGGAAACAGATTATTGAGACTGATTATTGAAACTATTATGAAACAGACATTTGTATTATTTATCGTATGCCTTGCAGCGATAGCTGCAATGGCGCAGAACAAGGCCGACATCATTGTCAGCTATGACTCATCGTTCCCGACCAAATCAGGTAAAATCAACACCGGCAAGATGTCGCTTTTGGCCTCTCCGACTGAAGCTAAATATTTCAACGACCTCAGCCTCTGGGTAGATTCACTGAAATCAACACCGGAGGGGAAAGCTAAGTACATGGAAATTATCAAAAAGGCGTGTATGACTGTAGAATCCGACGGTTCAGTATCGTTTGACATGAGAAAAGGACCGACAAAACCGACCAACAGCTATGTCTTCACAAATCTCGCAAAAGACTGCCTGACGCATTACAATTTATTTGGAGAGGATTATGGCTATTATACAGAGCCTCTATCAGAAATGGAGTGGACGATTGTGGAAGACTCCACCGCAACTGTTCTCGGCTATGAATGTGTCATGGCGGAATGTGATTATCATGGCCGTCATTGGAAAGCATGGTTCGCGCCCGGACTGCCGATGTCGTTCGGTCCGTGGAAACTTCATGGACTGCCCGGCCTTATTCTTAAAGCCGAAGCCAACGGCGGCTTCTCGTTTGTGGCAACCGGTCTTGAACGTACCGATCGCATTATGACTCCAATGTATATGCAAAGCGATTACTCGAAGGTTGACCGCAAGGAAGCTTTGCGCAATGCCGAATACTTTGCCAACAACCAAGAAAGCATTTTGAACGCACAGGGCCAGAATGTGAAAATCTACACCACTGACGACGAGGGCAACAAAATCGAAACACCAAAATACGACGGCCTTAAACACAGCATCGAACCCGACTACAAAATGAAATAAACTGCTTGATTACACCGATAATCATGTGTCTTACATTGATAGCTGCGAACCCATAGCATAAGGCTAACATCATGGCCCGTGATGTCGAAAAAGCATTAACCAAAGTATATAATAAACTACTGTTCTTGAATATATTATATGGATAGGGAAGAACTTAAAAAGCTCTACAATACGCCGGCAAATTTAAGATTAAAGCATATTGCCCTTTGCGTTATTGGATTAGCGATTGCCATTCTGATCAGTATGATATTTCTTGTGGATAAGGTGTCTTGGCAGTTATGGTACTTTTTGCGTGGCTGCGCCGGAGTATTGGCAATCATATTTGTCATTATAGTGGCCATACTTGTCTACCGGGTAAATCGCGCATATATTACCGGGAACACGCGCAATAAGAAATGACGCTTATATTGAGATGAAGTTCATACGGTCTCATCTTCTGAGTCTGCAATTTTGAAATAAAAACAGTTTACTATACATAGACAAAGACAGGCAAGCTCGGCGAGAAGTCGGGCTTGCCTGTCTTTCTTGCTTTTCTTTCACGAGGCAGAATCAATTACGGCATGGCCTCTTTGCTGTATCTTGCATATGAATTTAAACATCAAAAATCATGGCAACGATAAAGCTAAAATACAGGCCTTCATCAGTAAAAGGTAAAGATGGTACGCTTTACTTTCAGATAATCCATCTCAGGCAGGTCAGGCAGATTTATACCGGCTTGCATATCAGCGATGCGGAATGGGATGCGGAACTTGCTGCAATCATTATGCCGTCGGACACGGATTCCGCAAGAACACGCTATCTGTCATCCGTCAACGAGACTTTGACGAAATGGCGGGCAAAATTGTCGGCCGTAATTTCTCGCTTTGACGAATCCGGAGTCCCGTATAAGATGCAGGATGTGGTGTCGGCCTACAACACGCCGAATTCTGTTGTCGGCTTGGTGTCGTTTACGCGCAAGCTGATCGTAGATATGCGAAAAATCGGCAAAAAATCTACAGTCAAGCGTTTCGGAGTCACTTTGAACAGCCTTTTGCGATATACCGACGGAAACGAAGTAGAATGGAATGACGTCACGTCGACATTCATTCTCGGCTATGAAGAATATCTGGCAAAGCGAGGCCTTTGCCGCAACTCCACATCTTTTTATATGCGTAATCTGCGCGCGATAGTCAACCGCGCGATTGAAATGGATTTCGAGATATCATGCAACCCTTTCAAACACGTCTACACGGGCGTTGACAAGACTGTGAAGATGGCCGTCACGATTGATGTCATCCGCATGATACGCGACATTGACCTCGCCCGACATCCGTACTCGACTTTGCCCGAAAAGTGTTTATGTTTGCATTCTATACCCGAGGTATGTCATTTGTCGACATCGCCTTCCTCAAAAAAAGTGATTTGCACAATGGCGTGATAACCTATTCACGACGCAAGACCCGACAACAGCTGATGGTAAGAATTGAGCCCGAGACAAGCCGGATAATCGACAGTTTCGGTAATAGCCCGACATCCTTTCTGCTTCCAATAATAACAGATGAGCAGGACGATGCCGAACAGCAGTATGACAACGCATATTACCGTATAAATAGAAACATACAGAAAGTTGGAAAGATGCTCGGTCTCGAGACAAAGCTGACGCTATATGTGGCGCGTCACGCATGGGCAAGTATCGCCCACTCAAACAACGTGGCGATATCGACCATCAGCAAAGCGATGGGCCATGATTCAGAGAAAACGACCATCATTTACTTGCAATCGCTCGACACCTCATCAGTCGACAAAGCAAACAGCGACATCATAAAACTAATGAACAATCAACCCCCAAAACGATAAAATCAGGAATTGACATTATTGACAATATTGGCAATATCGGTTGATTTGTTGGAAAAGAGGGGAAATGGCTGAGGATTTGAGGAAATATTATTAATTTTGCGTAAGATATTCGGGCGGTATGTAAGCCGGAATTTCGTCAGTAAGTTTGAAACGAATAAATAAGGTATAAGCAATGCACAGCATTAAAGAGTCAATCCTGCGAGTAGCCGTGGCGATAGTCATGGTTTTCAGCGCTGCGACGGTTGTCGAGGCTCAGGTGGTCAAAGGCGAGAAGTCGGTAGGCCCGAAAGTGGGCTATGTGTCAAAAAATGAATCGGCATCGGCCGGATTGTTTTTCCAATATGCTTTCAGTGAGCATTTCAGAATAGCTCCCGAAATCGGATATACTTTCCGCCATAAGGATATGGATGCTTTCACATTCGACATCAACGCGCACATGCCTTTCGGTTTTACCGGCGAGAAAGTGGCTTTCTATCCTCTTGCAGGTCTTAATTATTCGTCGTGGAACACTCATTTCATTCCGCAGGATATGATTGAAGGCGACGATGTGTCGTCGCGCACCAGCCGTTTCGGTCTTAACATGGGTGCAGGCTTCGAGTTGCGTTGCAGTGCGACTCTCAAACTCACGCTTGAAGCAAAGTATTGCCTTATCAAAGATTATTCGTCGGCCATGATTGCTGCCGGCATCAGTTTTGTGTTTTAACAGAGCTGTTTAAATAAAGATGTCAAGAACTGTAATACTCGGAATTGAATCGTCGTGCGACGACACGTCGGCAGCCGTAATCGCCGACGGACTGCTGTTGAGCAATGTCATTGCCTCTCAGAAGGTGCATGAGGAGTTTGGAGGCGTAGTGCCCGAACTTGCATCGCGTGCGCATCAGCAAAACATAGTTCCCGTGGTCGACACAGCCATCAAGCGTGCCGGCATTTCGAAATCAGACATTTCGGCTATTGCGTTTACGCGCGGCCCGGGCCTGCTCGGCTCGCTGCTCGTCGGCACAAGTTTTGCCAAAGGCATGTCGCTGGGTCTGAGAGTGCCGATTGTCGACGTGAATCATCTTCACGGTCATGTCCTTTCGCACTTTGTCCGCCACAAGGCCGACGATCCTGTGCCCGAATTCCCCTTCCTGTGTTTGCTTATCTCCGGCGGCAACTCGCAGATAATCATGGTAAAGAATTATAACGATATGGAAGTACTCGGCCAGACTATCGACGATGCCGCAGGCGAGGCGTTCGACAAGTGTGCCAAAGTCATGGGCCTGCCATATCCCGGCGGCCCTCACATCGACCGGCTTGCGGCCGAAGGCGACCCCAAACGCTTCAAATTTGCCAAGCCCCACATAGCCGGCCTCGACTATTCGTTCAGCGGTCTGAAGACCTCTTTCCTTTACACCTTGCGCGATGAGCTCGCCGCCGACCCTGATTTCATCGAGAAAAACAAGGCCGATTTAGCGGCTTCGCTGCAGGCTACGATTATCGATATCCTGCTCGACAAACTGAAGAAAGCCGTTGCGCAGACCGGCGTCAGAACTGTCGCCATCGGCGGCGGTGTGTCGGCCAATTCGGGAGTCAGAGCGGCTGTTGCCGATTTCTGTCAGCGCCGCGGACTCAAGGCGTTTATCCCCGAACGCGCTTTCACAACCGACAATGCGGCCATGGTGGCAATCGCCGGATATTATAAGTTCCTCGCCGGCGAGTTCTGCCGCTACGACGAGACGCCTTATGCCCGCGTAAGCATCTGATAAAATAACGCTTAACTCAGCAATGAAACTTTCGATAATAGTCATCGGCGACGAAATCCTTATCGGACAGGTCACTGACACCAATTCCGGCTTTATCTCCCGTCGGCTTGGCCCTATGGGCTGGGAGACACGACGAGTGCTGACCATCGGCGATGATGCCGACGAAATATGTGCCGCAATCCGGCAGTGCATGGCCGACAGTGACCTTGTGATCACTACCGGCGGCCTCGGCCCGACAAAAGACGACATAACCAAAAGTGTGATGCTCGGCATCTTCGGCGGCGAGATGCGCCGCGGCGAAGATGTGGTCGTGAACATACGCAATGTCTTTGCAATCCGCGGACTGAAAATGAACCCGCTGACCGAAGGTCAGGCCATGGTGCCGAGTTCGTGCCGTGTGATTCAAAACCGTCTCGGCACAGCCCCGATTATGTGGTTTGAGCGCGACGGCAAGGTGCTCATCGCCATGCCGGGCGTACCGTTCGAGACCGAAGGCATGATGACACGCGCTGTCGAAAGCGAAATCAGTCGTCACTTCACGCCCGACGTGAAAGTGGCTCATCGTGTGCTGATGGTTGCGGGAGTGACCGAGTCGGCGCTTGCCCAGCGACTCGAAGATTTTGAGAACTCGCTGCCCGCAGGTCTTCATCTGGCCTATTTGCCGACTCCGGGACTGATACGTCTGCGTCTCGACGGCATATCGGCCGGCAACTGCGACATCGATGAAGTCCTTGACAGTTGTTACAGCCGCCTGTGTCGCGAGGTCGGCGACAATGTGATGTTCGACGGCGATGCGACGCCTGCTGAAATAGCTTTGCATTACGCACGCCGGCGCGGGCTGAAAATAGCCACGGCCGAAAGCTGTACCGGCGGAAATATCGCACATCGCATTACTGAAATCGCAGGTTGCTCCGACGTCTATGTCGGAGGTGTGGTCAGCTATGCCAATGATGTCAAGGTCAATCTGTTGGGCGTCAACCTTGCCGACATAGAAAACCACGGCGCTGTGAGCCGTGAAGTCGTTTTGGCAATGGCTGAAGGCGTAGCGCGCATAACCGGTGCCGACTGCTCTGTAGCAACTTCGGGCGTAGCCGGACCGGGCGGCGGAAGTGACGAAAAGCCCGTAGGCACTGTATGGACCGCTGTTCACACACCTGCCGGAACTGAAGCCTTCCTGCGCCACTATCCGGGCAACCGTCAGCGAGTCATCGACCGTGCCTCAACCGAAGCGCTGCTCGAACTTGCCAAGGCTCTTAAAGGCTGAATATTGGGGAACGGAGTCTTCATAAAGCAAAGGCTATGCCGTAAATAATTATGACATAGCCTTTGGCTTATTTGGGAGTTTATTATTAGTCCACAAGCACGCGTTCCAGAGCGTCGATGAGGACGTTGGCCATGCGCTGGTAGCCTAAATCATTGGGATGGACTGCATCGTTTGTGATGCCCTGAGAGGCTCTTGCTCCGTCGAGCGACTCTTTGATAAGAGTGCGGTCGCCGCCGCATTCCTCATAAAAATCGGCAACGGGAATTGATTCGAATTCGGCGATGCGACGGGCCATATCGGCATATTCTTTCAGATATATACCGTTTTTGGGGTCGGTGCTTTTGTCGGGGAGATAGCCGTTGAAACCATAGCCGCGGCGGGGAGTGCAGATGACGATTTTTGCAGCCGGGTTGGCGCGGTAGATCGCGTCGATGAGCTTGCGGTATTCAGCAGCAAACGAGCCGTTGTTGGTGTTGTTGAGGTAGTCGTCGAATGTGCCTACCGGGATTGACTGTCCCCAGTCGTTGATGCCGTGTTCGATGGTGTAATAATCGGCTTTGATGACTTTGTTGAGGGCTGTTTTTATAGCGCCGCCATTGACGGCCTGATTGGAATATCTGCTGAACGATATTTTGTCCATTACTCGCGACTGGTAGCCATGGGTAAAGCCGCCGAGCGATGCTTCAACGTTTTCATTATACCATGTGATTGATGTGCCGAGAGCGCACCAGTGGGCGTTGACTTTGCGTTGAGCGGTTGCCGGCAATATGAACAGTGATACTGCTAAGAGCAGAAGAATTTTTTTCATATTATCTTGAGCGTGAATTACTTTATAGCGATTTTGTAGGTCAGTTTGCCGGCTGAGACGATATAGACACCTTTGGCATAATTGTCGAGCCGGATAATGTAGGGTTCAGAGGTCTCGATGGTTGCCGTGAGAAGGGTCACGCCCGATGCCGAAACGACATTGACCTGAGTGCCTGGTTTGAAACTGATGAGCGACAGGTCGTCGGGGGTAGAGTACACAAACTTGCCGTCTGCGTCGCTGACGACATCGTTGATGCCGGCCGCATCGCCGAACGACACTTTCTGAAGCTGGTCGAACTCGCAGACCTTGACAACTTTGCCTGCCGAGCGGAGTGTCATGGCGTTATTGTCGCCGAAGCTGAGCGATGTTTTGCCGTCGAATTTCATCACGACTTTCTCGCCGGTCTTCAGATGAAGACATATATTTTGACTTTCGGCTGCACTGACCGCGCCGGCGCAAGCCAGAGCGAGCACGCATAATAGTCCGGTAATAAATCTCATTGGTCAGTGTTTTAGTTGACAAGAATTTTTTCGAAAGCTTTAATCAGAACGTTGGCCATCATCTGGTAGCCGGCGTCGTTGGGATGGAGAGCGCTGTCAATTGACAGGTGGGGAAGGGTGGTCTGACCGCCGCATTCGTTGAAGAAGTCGGCCACGGGGAATGATTCGTAGCTTGCAATCTGACGGACGAGGTCGGCATATTCTTTCAGATAGATACCGTTTTTGGCGTCATACCAGTGGTCGGGCAGATATCCGCCGAAGCCGAAACCTTTGCGGGGTGTGCAGAGCACAACTTTAGCCTTGGGGTTGAGTCGGAAGATATAGTTGACTATCTTGCGCATAGCCGAAGCGAAAGTGCCGTTGTCTGCGCCGTTGATATAGTCCTCGAGAGTGCCGACGGGAACGCTGTTGCCCCAGTCGTTGATGCCGTGCTCGATGGTGTAATAGTCGGCTTTTTTAATCAAAGTGCTCTTTTTAGAGTAGTTGCGTTCGGCTGTGCCGCCGTTGTCGCCGCCGTTGATGAGCTGTTTGAACGCGAGTTTGTCCATCACGCGGTCCTGATAGCCGCGTGTAAAGCGACCGCCTCCAGTGCTGACATTGTTGTTATACCAAGTGATCGAAGTGCCTATCGAACACCATGTGGCGTCGATTTTGCGGGCGTCGGAGAGAGTGCCGGTCGGAGCGTCGGCTTTGAACACGATTGAATCTATGTCGGTAGGCGCGAAATTTTGGATTTCGTTTTTACCTTGATAGAGAGAGATGCTCTGAGCGTTGGCGCATACGCCAAACAGCACAGCGGAAATTAAGAACAGGATTTTTTTCATCTGATATAAAGTATTGGTTTATTAGCTTAGGTAAGAAGAAATAGTAATTATTTGCAAATATACAGATAAATTATTTAACGGCAAGCGTCTTAACATTTTCTTTTTCGCGCCGTGGCTTTGCCGACGGGCGAAAAAAGACGGCGCACATGATGAGTGCGCCGTCCGAAGCTCGTAGATAATTGTGTATTTTTAAATCGGTTGAGCTTATGCTGTCTCAATCTCGCGTCCCATCTGGATGACGCCTGTCAGATTGATGTCCTTGTCAAAGAATATGATGTCGGCATCCTTGCCGCGCTCGATGCTGCCTTTGCGGTCGTAGACGCCCATGATTTTGGCGGGTGTCTCCGATGCCATGCGGGCTGCGTCTTCGAGCGGAATCCCGGCCTGAGTAACAGCGACTTTAATCACACGGTCCATAGTGGCGATAGAGCCAGCGATGGCCGAGTGGTCGGAGAGGATGCACACACCGTTCTCGATGGTCACACGCTCGTCGAAAGCCTTTGTGCTGTCGGAAGCCGCAACCGCCAGTGCGTCGGTAATGAAGGCCATGCGTTCGACGCCTTTGAATTTGTAGGCCATGCGCAGTGCGCGGATGGGCACATGGATGCCGTCGCCGATGACTTCGACCGTGATGCCGTCGTTGTCATAGACAGCTTCGACAGTGCCTGCATGGCTGTAGATGCCTTCCTTGTGATACTGGGTCATGGCGTTGTAGAAGTGTGTGGCGTGGTTGAAGCCCGATTTGTAGGCGCGGTCGACATCTTCGGGAGTTGCGGCGGTGTGTCCGAGCGAAGCTACGACGCCTTTCGAGCGGAGATATTGGCCGAACTCCTCAGAGCCTGCAAGCTCGGGAGCTGCGTCCCAGCGGCGGATTGAGTTGTGGCGCTCAACGAGGTCGCGATATTCGTCGGGGTTGATTGCACGGATGATTTCGGGCATCTGTGCGCCGGCTTTCTTCGGGTTGAAGTAAGGGCCTTCGAGGTGCAGGCCGATGATGCCGTTTTCGGGGTCGGCCATCAGTCGGTCGCAGGTTGCTGCAGCATCGTCGATCATCTTGTTGGTCGACGACGACAGGGTGGGGGCTATTGCCGTTGTGCCGTGGCGACGGTGGGCGGCGATGGCCTCGAGGAAAGCTTCCTCGGTCGTCTCCATAAAGTCGCGTCCGCCACCGCCGTGGACGTGGATGTCGATTGCGCCCGGCACGACATATGCGCCTTTGGCGTCGATGATTTTGTCTGCGCCGGCTATCGGGCGATTATTGTTGAGCACATCGCGGATTTTGCTGTCTTCGATCACGATCGAACCGTCGTTGAGCCAGCCCTGCGGAGTGAGGATTTTGCCGTTTATGATTTGAGTTAACATCTTTGCTTAATATTTGATAATGCAAAGTAAATCAAAATATTTCGGCTTAAAAAGATAGAATACATAAATTAATTGTTGTTAACATAAATTTAGTATAATAACATTTATTGCATCTGTCAGCTAAAAATTACAAAGTGCGCAAAAGTAATGTCTATACATATAATATATTATGGTGGTTTTTGGTTATCTTTGTGAAAATTTTTGCATCTATGAAAAAAGACATTGCATCAAGATTGGCATCTCTCAGAGCAGAAATGTCAAAAGCCGGGGTCGACGCATGCATCGTGCCCCAGGCCGATCCCCATATGAGTGAATATCTTGCCTCTCACTGGCAGGCGCGCCGCTGGTTCAGCGGTTTTACAGGCTCGGCCGGCGATTTGGTCGTGACTGCCGACAAAGCCTGTCTGTGGACCGACTCGCGATATTTCCTTCAGGCAGCCGCTCAGCTCGACGGAACTGAAATCGAACTGATGAAAGACGGCCTGCCCGGCACTCCTTCAATCGAAGCCTTCCTCGTAGGGTCGCTCGCCGCCGGTTCGACCGTCGGCGTCGACGGCATGCTCTTCTCCGTCGTCTCCGCCGAGAAGCTTCGCGCATCGCTCGAACTTCACGGCATCCGCCTTGCCACAGACTTCAATCCCTACGACACCATCTGGACCGACCGCCCGGCTCTGCCCGACGAAAAAATCTTCGTCCATGACGAAAAATATGCCGGCCGTTCGGCTGCCGACAAAATCGCCGACATCCTCGCCGAGCTTCCCGCTCAGCAGGCATCGTCGCAGTTCATATCGGCTTTGGACGAAATAGCATGGACGCTCAACATCCGCTGCAAGGACGTGACCTACAACCCCGTTGCCACATCATTCCTCTACATAGCCCCTCAGGGCGCATCGGTTCTCTTCGTCAACCCCGCCAAACTGACCGACTCGCTTGTCGCCTATCTCGCCGGTCAGGGCGTGAAGACGATGGACTACGACCGCGTGATGGATTGCCTCTCGTCGCTTCCCGCCGACGCGCGTGTGCTCATCGAGCCGGGCCGCACGGCCGAAGGTGTCAGAGTTGCGCTCGGAGCGCGCGCTGTGTGCGGAGCTTCGCCCGTAGCCGCGATGAAAGCCTGCAAGAATTCTGTTCAGATTGCCGGCATCAAAGCCGCAATGCGTCGCGACGGTGTCGCTTTGATTGATTCATTTATGGAAATAGAGCGCCGTGTCGCTGCCGACGACGGCATCACCGAGATGGATGTCGCCGAAATACTCCGCCGCAACCGCAGCCGTCAGGAACTATTCTTCGACGAAAGTTTCGGCACAATCGCCGGCTACCGTGCTCATGGCGCTATCGTCCACTACGAAGCCGACAGCGAGTCTAACTCGACACTCCATCCTCAGGGCCTTCTGCTCGTCGACTCGGGTGCGCAGTATCTCGACGGCACGACCGACATTACCCGCACCGTCGCCCTCGGCGAACCGACAGCGCTCGAACGCCGCGACTTCACATTAGTAATGAAAGGCCACATCGCGATGGCCGGTATGATATTCCCCGAAGGCACCAACGGAGCACAGATCGACGTCATCGCGCGTCAGTTCCTGTGGAAAAACGGCTTGAGCTACCTCCACGGCACAGGCCACGGCGTCGGCCATTTCCTCAATGTCCACGAAGGTCCTCAGAAAGTGGCTCTTAACCTCAGCGCCTTCCCCTTCCGTCCGGGCATGCTGACATCCAACGAGCCCGGTCTCTACCGCACCGACGTCCACGGCATCCGCTGCGAGAATCTGGTGCTCTGCGTCGAAGCCATGCAGACCGAGTTCGGCAAATTCTACGGTTTCGAGACCGTGACACTCTTCCCCTTCGACCTGCGCCTCTTCGACACATCTATAATGACCGACAGCGAAATCGAATGGGTCAACGTTTACCACCGTACAGTCCGCGACCAACTGATGCCGCTGCTCGACGACCGTCAGAAAGCTTGGCTCGAGGCTAAAACTCAAACTCTTGTAAGATAAACTACTATGGCATTGATAATTCCCCTCAGAGGTTTCACTCCCCAAATCGGCGACGACTGTTTCCTTGCTGAAAACGCAACGATCATCGGCGACGTAGTCATGGGTCAGGGTTGCAGCGTGTGGTTCAACACCGTCCTGCGCGGCGACGTAAACTCTATACGCATCGGCGACCGCGTCAACATCCAGGACGGCTCCGTGCTCCACACACTCTATCAGAAATCGACTATCGAAATCGGCAATGACGTCTCTGTCGGCCACAACGTCACTATCCACGGCGCGAAAATCCACGACCTCGCCCTCATAGGCATGGGCTCGGTCGTGATGGACGATGCCGAAGTCGGCGAAGGAGCTATCGTTGCTGCAGGCGCTGTCGTCCTTTCACGCACAAAAATCGGCCCTAACGAACTGTGGGGCGGAGCGCCCGCAAAGTTCATCAAGATGGTCGATCCGGCTCAGAGCCGAGAGATTAATCAGAAAATTGCTCACAACTATCTGATGTACTCAAAGTGGTACGACGAGCCGCAAAACACTGAAAAGTGAAGTATTTGGCAAAAATTTATTTTTCTATTACCCCGATTTTTTGTAGGTCAAAAGTTTTGCCATGTGAAAAACTATTCTTAATTTTGCCCCGCAAAACGAAAACGAAAAATATAAACAAACTCAAATATTTACCTCTAATATGATCATCGTACAAGTAAAAGAAGGCGAAAACATCGAAAGAGCTCTCAAAAAATTCAAAAGAAAATTTGAAAAAACCGGCATTGTTAAAGAACTCCGCAGCCGTCAGGCTTTCCAGAAACCCTCTGTAACCAACCGCAAAAAAATGATGAAAGCGGTTTACGTTCAGAAACTTCGTTCGGTTGAAGAATAATTTCGCTGCAATTTATTTGGTTAACTGAAAAGGATTGACTATCTTCGCTGCATAAGGCTTGAACAAATTGATGGCCCGGCGACGATATGTTGATTGAAGCTTTTCAAACATATATGCGGTGTGAACTGAATCTTTCAGATCACACCGTTTTGTCATATGGTTCCGATTTGCGCCAGTGGTACGACTTTGCCGTTGCCGCCAATCTTGCCGGATGCGACCGCTCTCATCCCGAGCCCGACCCCGCCGCCGTGTCGCTCAACGACCTGCGCCTTTGGGTCTCACATATGGCCTCCGAAGACATCGGCCCGCGCTCAATCCGCCGAAAAATCCAGGCGCTCAGAGCCTTCTATCGCTATCTTATGCGTCGCCACGGCCTTGAGGTCAATCCGGCCGCCGAACTCACTTCAGCGCCCCTGCCAAAGCGCCTTCCATCCTTTATCCGCCCCGAGCAGACCGAAAAAATTCTCGATGAAGACTTCGACCGCAACGATTTCGAGCAGGTCCGCAACCGCCTGATTGTCGACATGTTCTATTCCACAGGCATGCGATGCACCGAGCTTATGACCCTTGCCGATGCCGATGTCAGCGTCGGGCGCGGCGAACTAAAAGTCCTCGGTAAGCGTAATAAAGAAAGACTGATACCCTTTGGCGAAGAAATGAAAGGACTTATTACACTCTACCGCTCCCTGCGCGACGCTATCTTCGGCTGCACACGCCCTCAGCGTTTTTTTCTCAAGCACGACGGAGAGCCTCTGTATCGCAAACTCATCTACACCATTGTCCGACAGACCCTTCAGGGTCGCGTCACAGCCTCGAAGTGCTCGCCCCACGTCCTTCGCCACTCATTTGCCACCGACATGCTCAACAACGGCGCCGATATCACTGCCGTTCAGCAGCTTCTCGGCCATCAATCGCTTTCATCCACACAGATATATACCCATCTGTCTTATCGAGAACTGTTAAACAATTACAAACACGCACACCCTCGTGCACTAAAAAATGGAGGATAATTTATGGAAATTAGAATTCAAGCTATCCATTTCGAAATCGCCGAACGTCTCGAAGCATTTATCAACAAGAAAGTCGAGCGTCTTGCGCGACGCAATGATTCAATCTCTGAAGTCGATGTCACGCTCAAGGTCGTCAAACCCGAGAGCGCTATGAATAAAGAAGTTGTGCTGAAAGTATTCATTCCCCAGCACGAAGACGTGGTCGCAGACAAGACTGCCGACTCATTCGAAGAAGCAGTCGACCTCGCTATCGAGGCCGCCGAACGTCAGCTCGACAAATTCAAACAAAAAAGATAACACCCCTTTCCACCAACCATTCACAGAGCCTCCCCGCCCGGGAGGCTCTTTTAGTGGCGAGGGCTTGAATCCTTCAAAAAATATGTTTTTTAGCATTTTTTTGCGCCTCCGTTCCTTTTTCTTCCAAAATGCTGTCGCATTTGGCGACAAACACCTCACGCTTTTTATCTAATTTTGCACCGTAAAAATAGATATATAAGTAAAATAGTACAGATAACAGATTACACAATGAAAGCTAACAAGAAGATTAAAATGTTAAGCATCTCCTGTCTGTCATTCGCTCTCGCCGCTTTCGCACTCACTTCGTGCGGCGGTCAGCAGCAACAGAATCAGCAGGCCGCAGTTCCTTCGCTCGAAGTCATCACGGTAAAGACCTCAGACAGTGAGCTAAATCACAACTATCCCGCAACTATCAAAGGCAAAACAGATATCGATATCCGTCCGCAGGTAACCGGTTTCATCACTAAAGTGCATGTCGACGAAGGTCAGCGTGTCCACAAAGGTCAGGTTCTCTTCACTATCGACCAGGTTCAGTTCCAGGCTGCCGTCGACAACGCTCAGGCTGCCGTCAACTCGGCCCGCACCGCCGTTTCGACTGCCGAACTGACCGAGGCTAACAAACGCAAACTCCTCGACAAAAACATCATCAGCGAATATGAATGGCAGATGGCTGCCAACCAGCTCGCCCAGGCCAAATCGCAGCTCGCTCAGGCTCAGGCCGCCCTCACTCAGGCTCGCAAAAACCTCGCTTACACATCCGTTACCGCTCCCAGCGACGGCGTTATCGGAACAATTCCCAACCGCGAAGGTTCACTCGCTTCGCCCTCGTCGGTTCAGCCTCTGACAACCGTCAGCGACAACTCTCAGGTCTACGCCTACTTCTCGCTCAACGAGAAAGACATCCTCGACCTAACCGACAACGGCACAACCTCGCTCAATCAGGCCATCGGTCAGATGCCCGAAGTCGGACTCGTCCTTGCCAACGGCTCGACTTACCCCCTCAAAGGCAAAGTAGCCACAATGTCGGGTGTCATCGACAACGCAACAGGCTCGTCGACCGTACGCGCCCTCTTCGACAACCCCTCGGGCATGCTCCACAGCGGCAACACAGGCCAGATTACATTCCCCGTCACATCCCACGACGCCATCATCATCCCCCAGAAGGCCACATTTGAAATCCAGGACCTTAAATACGTCTACACCCTCAACGACTCCAACATGACTGTCGCCACTCCTATTCAGGTGCTCCCCGTCAGCGACGGCAAGAACTATGTCGTTACCTCAGGCCTCAAGCCCGGCGACCGCGTCGTGACCGAAGGCATCGGCATCAGCGTCCGCGGCGACATGCCCGTCACCCCCGTCGACCCCGCTGCCAAAGAAGCTGCAGCCGCTCAGCCCGCCGTGGCCCAATAACTAACTCATTCCTCATAAATCAGATCATCATTTGAACAATGAAGCTTGATACATTTATTAACCGCCCGGTGCTTTCGACGGTAATTTCGATTTTTATCGTCCTTCTGGGTCTTATCGGTCTCGTTTCGCTGCCGATTACCCAGTATCCCGACATCGCGCCGCCTACTATTTCTGTTACTACGACCTACAACGGCGCTAACGCCCAGGCCGTGCTCAACTCGGTCATCGCTCCTCTCGAAGAGTCTATCAACGGCGCCGAGGGCATGCAATACATCACATCTACCGCAACAAACACCGGTTCTGCCACCATTACCGTCACTTTCGAACAGGGCTTTGACCCCGACATGGCGGCCGTCGACGTCCAGAACCGTGTAGCCAAGTCCGCCAACCTCCTCCCCTCCGAAGTCAATCAGGTCGGTGTCCTCACTCAGAAACGTCAGACCTCTATGCTTGTCGGTGTCGCCCTCGTCGACACTTCCGGCACATACAGCGAGGAATTCCTCGACAACTACATGAAAATCAACGTTGTGCCTGTGCTTCAGCGTATCTCCGGTGTCGGCGACGTCATGTCGTTCGGTGCCGACTACTCGATGCGCGTTTGGCTCAAACCCGAAGTCATGGCCCAGTACGGACTCATGCCTACCGACATCGCCGGCGCTCTTGCCGAGCAGAACGTCGAGGCTGCACCCGGTGCGTTCGGCGAGCAGGGCAACCAGTCCTTCCAGTACACCATGCGCTACCGTGGTCGTCTGACAACCCCCGAAGAATTCGGCAACATTGTCATCCGTGCCAACGACAACGGCGACGTGCTCTATCTTAAAGATGTAGCCGAAATCGAACTCGGCCGCGTTACCTATGGCTTCCACAACAAGGCCAACGGACACCCCTCGTCTATGGCGATGGTCTTTCAGACCGCAGGCTCTAACGCCACAAAAATTATCAACGACGTGCTCGATGTTGTCGACGACCTCAAGAAGGATTTGCCTAAAGGTCTCGAATACGACATCCCGATGAACAACAACGAATTCCTCTATGCGTCAATCCACAACGTCGTTCGCACTCTCATCGAGGCCTTCGTGCTCGTCTTCCTTGTCGTTTATGTCTTCCTCCACGACTTCCGTTCGACCATCATCCCCGCCATCGCGATCCCGGTTGCCCTCATCGGCACATTCTTCATGCTCAAGATAATCGGCTTCTCGATCAACCTCATTACCCTCTCGGCTCTCGTCCTTGCTATCGCGATTGTGGTCGACGATGCCATAGTGGTGGTCGAGGCGGTCCATGCCAAACTCGACCAAGGCTACACATCCGCCCGGCGCGCATCTATCGACGCCATGGGCGAAATCGCTGGAGCACTCGTGTCGATTACCCTCGTCATGATGCTCGTCTTCATTCCCGTGTCATTCATGCCCGGAACTGCAGGCGTCTTCTATCAGCAGTTCGGTCTGACAATGGCTATTGCCATCGGCTTCTCGGCCGTCAACGCTCTTACCCTCTCGCCCGCCTTGTGTGCAATCTTCCTTAAGCCCCACAATTCCGACGAGAAACTCAGCGAGCGCATGGGCAAAGCCTACAGCGCCGCCGCTCAGACCATGGTCAAGCGCTACAAACGCTCATTCGGCCTCAACATGCCGCCCTTTGTTACCATCCTGCTTCTGTGCGCCGTCATCTACTTCATGGTCGCCGAATGGTTCACATTCGAAAACGTCATCGAAGGCTGCGTTGCTGTTATCGTTGCTGTTTTCGCTGTCCTCGGACTCTTCGGCAAACGCTTCCACAAAGCTTTCGAAAACAGTTACAATCGCATGCTCGGCGGCTATCGCAAAGTTGTCAGCTGGTGTAGCCGTCATAAAATCACTTCATTCTCTACCGTAATCGTCTCCATTGCGCTGCTCGTCTGGCTCATGGCCCGCACTCCGAGCGCCATGGTCCCCAACGAGGACACCGGCTTCATGTTCGGCATGGTCGACATGCCCGCCGGCACTTCGCAGGAGCGCACAACCGAGGTCCTCAACGAACTCGAGAAAATGATTACAAGCATTCCCGCCGTCCGTCTTTGCGAGACTATCAATGGTTACTCCTTCCTTGCCGGACAGGGCGCTACCTACGGCACACTCCTTATCAAGCTCAAAAACTGGGACGAGCGCGGCAAGGGCGAGAGTGTCGACGATGTCATCAACCAGCTCTATGCCATGTCGTCGAAGATTAAGGACGGTCGTGTCGTCTTCTTCGCTCCGCCTATGATTACAGGCTACTCTGTGACCAACGGCTTCGAAATCAAGATGCAGGACAAGACCGGCGGCGACATCAACCAGTTCTTCTCGGTTGTTCAGGCCTTCCTCGGTCAGCTCAACGCCCAGCCCGAGATCCAGATGGCATACACCACCTTCAACCCGACTTTCCCCCAGTATCTCATCGACATCGACGCTGCCAAATGTAAGCAGGCAGGCATCAGCCCCTCGACCATCCTGTCGACCCTCCAGGGCTATTACGGCGGTATGTATGTGTCCAACTTCAACCGTTTCGGCAAAATCTACCGTGTCATGATGCAGGCCAACCCCGAAAGCCGTGCCAACCTCGAGACACTCAAGTCCATCAAAGTCCGCAACGGCTCTGAGATGGCATCGATCGAAAGTTTCGTCAAACTTACACGCGTCTACGGTCCTGACCTTCTCAACCGTTTCAACCTCTTCAATTCTATCTCCGTATCAGGTACGCCTAACCCCGGATACTCGTCGGGCGACGCCATCGCAGCCATCGAGCGCGTGGCCGCTCAGACACTTCCCCAGGGCTACGGTTATGAATATGCGGGCATGACCCGTGAGGAAGCAGGTTCGTCAGCCGGCAGCTCGACTGCCGTCATCTTCGGCCTCTGTCTCTTGTTTGTCTACCTCCTCCTTTCGGCTCAGTACGAAAGCTACCTCCTCCCCTGGGCGGTTATTCTCTCTATTCCCTTCGGCCTTATGGGTGCGTTTGTTTTCGCAAGCATCTTCGGCATCTCCAACAACATCTACCTGCAGATTGCCTTGATTATGCTTATCGGCCTTCTTGCCAAGAACGCCATTCTTATCGTCGAGTTCGCCCTCGACCGTCGCAAGACAGGCATGAGCGTCTTCAACGCCGCCGTCGCAGGTGCGGCTGCCCGTCTCCGTCCTATCCTCATGACCTCGCTCGCCATGGTCATCGGCCTTCTGCCTATGATGCTCTCGTCGGGCGTCGGCGCTAACGGCAACCGTGCCCTCGGCACCGGTTCGGTCGGCGGCATGTTGATAGGCATGATACTTCAGATTTTATTCGTTCCCGCCCTCTTCTGCGTCTTCGAAATCATTCAGGAGAAGATCAAACCCCTCACTTGGAAAAACGAAGAAGCCGGAGGCACTATCGAAAGTGAAATCGAACAATACACCACAAAAGAATAAGAGCCAGACATGAAACTTAGAAACATACATTGCGTGACCCTTGCCGTAGGCGCTGCTCTGCTGCTCTCGGGTTGCCACATCTATAAAAAATATGAAACACCTCAGACGTCGGCGCTCACTCGCGCCTACGTCGAGGCTCGCAAAGCTCCCGTCGATTCGACCGCTTTCGGCAACCTGCTGTGGGAGAATGTCTTTACCGACCCCGTGCTCGCCGACCTCATCAATCGCGCACTTGTCAACAACAAAGACCTCGACAACGCCCGTCTCAACGTCGAGATTGCCCACGCGCAGATGAAAGGTGCGCGCCTGAGCTATCTCCCCTCCGTCGCCCTCGCTCCCAACGGTGCAGGCGCTTCCTATGCCGGCAGCGACATCAACTGGACCTATCAGCTCCCTGTTCAGGTCAGCTGGGAAGTCGACATCTTTGGCAAGACTCTCAACCGCAAGCGCGGCGCTGAGATTGCCTACAAGATGAGCGAATCATACGCTCAGGCCACAAGGTCGCAGATCATCGCCGCTGTCGCTTCGACCTACTACGCCATCGCCGCTGTCAACAGCCAGCTCGAGCTTACCCGCTCCACAGCTGTCCTCTGGGGCGAAAGCGTGCAGACCATGAAGGACTTCAAGCTCGCCGGACGTGTGACCGAAGCTGCTGTCGTTCAGTCTAACGCACAGTACTACAGCATTCAGGCCTCCATTACCGACCTCGAAGTTCAGCTCAATCAGCTCAACAACACCATGTCGCTTCTCCTCAACGAGATGCCCCAGAACTGGAACATCACTACAACCCTCGACTTCGAGAAACCCGAGATTGTCCGTTCGGCCATCCCCATGGTTGAGCTCGCATCGCGTCCCGACGTCGAAGCTGCCGAGCGCGCGCTTGCTGTCGCATACTACGCCACTAACTCGGCCCGCGCCGCCTTCTACCCCGGTCTGTCTATCACTGCCGGCGGCGGCTTCACTAACCTTCTCGGCTCGTTTATCCAGAACCCCGGCGACTGGTTCTATCAGCTCGCAGGCTCGCTTGTCATGCCTCTGTTCTCGCGCGGTCAGAACATCGCCAACCTCGAGGCTTCGAAAGCCAAGCAGAAACAGGCCATGAACAACTTCGAGTATGCCGTCCTCAACGCTTCGGCCGAGGTCAGCAACGCTCTGACAGTCTACGAGAAGAGCGCAGAAAAAGAACTCTTGCTCGCCGAGCAGGTCGAAAACCTCAAGAAATCTGTCGACTACACTCAGGATCTCCTCCGCTACTCGACAGGCACCTATCTCGAAGTCCTGACTGCACAGCAGAGTCTTTTGGCTGCTCAGACATCCTTCATCGCAAGTCGTCTGTCTCAGGCCCGCGCCTTCATCAACCTTTATCAGGCTCTCGGTGGCGGCAGATAGTTTTAATAGTCTAATACCTTAAATAAAGTTACTTATGATTAGTCCATTAGCATACGTCGACCCGGCTGCCAAGCTCGGCGAGAATGTGACAGTCCATCCATTTGCCTACATCGACGCTAACGTCGAGATTGGCGACAACTGTGAGATTATGCCCTATGCGAGCATCATGAAAGGCACACGCATGGGCAACGACTGCAAAGTCTACCAAGGTGCGATTGTCAGTGCCGACCCCCAGGATTTCCGCTGGAAAGGTGGCGAAACCTATTGCTATATCGGCAATGAGGTTGTCATCCGCGAGAACGTCATCATCAACCGTGGCATCTATGACCACAGCGGCACTCGCATCGGCGACAAGTGCTTCATCATGGCCGAGGCACACATCGGACATGACACACATGTCGTCGGACGCAGCGTCCTCGGCAACGGCGCTACCGTAGCAGGCGACGCCGTCATCGGCGAAGGCTCGATTATCTCCTCCAATGCCATTGTCAACGAGAAAGTCAACATGGGTCGCTACGCTCTGCTCAAAGGTGGAACACGCGTGTCGTCAAACGTTCCGCCCTTTGTCATCATCGCCCACAATCCCGCCTCTTACTATGGCGTCAACGCCGTTGTCATGCGCAAGGGCGGCAATTTCTCCGAAGAGGAGATTGACGTCGCTGCCAAGGCCTACCGCCACATCTACCAGTGCTCGACAACGGTTTTCAACGCCATCAAGCGCATCGAAGCCGACATCGAGCCGTGCAACGTCCGCGACGAAATCCTCTCTTTTATCCGCGACAACTGCATGAAGATTGTCGCCGATAAATTCTACGAAGATTAAAGCCCATAAGTTCTCAATCATATAATACAAGGGCCGGCCTCCACATCGGAAGCCGGCCCTGCTGTCACTTATAATCAGTGTGCTGTCACTTATAATCAGTGTGCTGTTGCTGAATAATCAGTCTGTGGCTGCTTGTCAGAATGTAAACTGAACGCCTGCCTCAAAGCTCTTGTTGAGCGCGAATTCAAATATTCCCAGGCCGTCCCAGTATTCATACTGAAAGAGACCCGTGCGGGCTATCAGGGAGAATTTATCGCTAAAGTTTATCGCAATGCCCGGGCGCAGAGCTGCGACTGTCCCGCTCACACCCTGGTCGTCGACCGACTGATGAGCATAACCGACTGCTGCTTCGCCGAAGAAATCGACTATGCCTGCGCGGGCCAATGTAGCGCGTACATAAGGCATGATGCGCACCACATTGAGTGTTTCGCCGCTCTGCGACATCAGTCCGTAGCCGATCTGAGCGCCTACGGCCCATGTGCTGTTGAAACTGTATCCAAACTCCGGCGCTATCTCAAACGTAGTCTGGGTCGATGACGCGCCCTTATCCTCGTGCGCCGATAAAACATCGAGTCCGACTGTGCCGCCGGCAAAAAATTGAGCCTGTGCGCATATGCCCGTTGCCAAGAGCATTAATGCGAAAAAAATTTTTTTCATTTTGGTTTATGATTAGTTATATAGTCTGTTCCTTAAAAATCGTATTTTTTAATCTTCTCAAACAAGCTCCACGGAATAGTAGCTTTAATCTTATTCATAGCCGAACCTTTGACATAAAGCGTCGGTTTCGAATAGTCGGAGAATACATCTTTGGTGGCTGAAATCGGATTATTTGCCCCGTAATATACTGACTCAAGACTGCTACAGTTCTCAAAGGCACAACGGCCGATTACTGAATTGGGAATGCTGACTGAGGTCTGACCGCTATAATTCTTAATGGTTTCAATGTCGGGAATGTCTGAATTTATCGTGACAGAAGTCAGACCCGTACATCTGCTAAAGGCGTAGTCGCCGATTGAAGTTACTGAATTGGGTATGATTACTGATGTCAGACCGCTACATCCCTCAAAGGCAGACTCGCCAATTGCTGCAACTGAATTTCCTATTGTAACAGACCTCATGTCGCTACAGTTGCTAAAGGCATTACTGCCTATTGATATTACTGAATTGGGAATGATAATTGAGGTCAGACGACTACAGCCCTCAAAGGCAGACTCGCCAATTGCTGCAACTGAATTTCCTATTGTAACAGACCTCATGTCGCTACAGTTGCTAAAGGCATTACTGCCTATTGAAGTTACTGAATTGGGAATGATTACTGAGGTCAGACGGCTACAGCCCTCAAAGGCAGACTCGCCAATTGCTGCCACTGAATTTCCTATTGTAATAGACCTCAGGCCGCTACAGTTGCTAAAGGCATTACTGTCAATTGATATTACTGAATTGGGAATGATTACTGAGGTCAGACCACTACAGCTCTCAAAGGCACCGTCGCCGATTGAATTTACATAGTCGGAAATCGTAACTGAGGTCAGATCACTACAGTTGCTAAAGGCATTATTGACGATTGACCTGACTGAGTATCCATTGGCTTCCGACGGGATAGTTAGAGAGCCTGAAATGTTTGGATTTTCTTGAACTTCGCAGATTTTTTTTGACTCGTTGGTTACCCGATATGTCAGCGTCTGGCCATCATAAGCATAATTGAATGTCGTTTCGGCCCATGTTGCCACGGTCGGCAGCATACAGATTAATAAAATTAGTAGTTTTTTCATTTGTATTTATTATGTTTTTAACAGATTGATAATTCTTTCTCTATATGGTCTACCGCTCAACGGCGTATAACTCATCTTGCAAATAACTGACTTATCTGGCGCAGACTTTAGGGCTATATCGAAGAAAACTGTTCGATAAATTGTTTGGTTAATTATTGCGGAATAATGCCAATATTTGCAAACGCAAAGTTAAATATAATTTCCGATCGAGCAAGTCTTTTTTTTATGTTATTAGCACCGTTTGGCCGAAATCCTATAATTCGACAGCCCGGCTCTAAATGAGCAGGGGGCTGCGCCGTAAACCTACGACACAGCCCCCGCCTTGAGATTTTATTGCTGATGCTTATTTGACAAGCACTTTGCTTACTTTTGAGCCCTGACGGCGGATATAGATGCCGTTGTCGGGGTTGTCGACGCGGATGCCCTGGATGTTGAAGTATTCGACAGGAGCGTTTTCGTCGTCTGCGATGATGTCGTAGATGCCGCTGCTGAATTCGTTATCATACTGAGCGTAGGTCACGCCTTCGCCTGCAACGCTTGCATAGACACCGACCTTGTCGTTGATGTCAAATGTGACTGCGTCAGCAACAGGAGCTGCAGCGATAGTCGATTCGTTGAGTTTGCCGACCTTGAAGTCTGCTGTGGTGTAACCGTCGTTGCCGATACCCTGCATAGCGCAGACCCAAGCGCCATCGAGATAAGCTGCTTTGTTGATAACGCCATAGGTAACATCGCCTGCGGTAGGAGCGTCGAATGAGTCAACTGTGTTGTTTGAATATCTTGAAGTCTTTACAGCGTAGTTTGAAGTTTTGCGAACTCTCTGAGCAGCGTCGCCTTCGCCCACTGAAACAGTCTCATATGTGACGGCTTTCAGATAACCGTTGTCGACAGTTAATCCGGCAACACCGAAGGGCTGGAGGGCTTCAATGTCTTCGTTGGGGATGCCGACAAATCTGCTTGCTGCGTAAGTGACTCCGCGGAAGATGTAAGAAGGTATGCCTGCTTCGCAGTCAACTTTCTTTTCGCTTGCGTTATTTTCATTGATTTTAACCGGGCCCTGAGCTGCGAAAGCTACATAGAGGTCGTCGTTCGCGTCAAAAGTCATTGCAACACCGCTTGCGCTGCTATAGGGGTCGCTTTCGGTAAGTGCACTGCCGGGACCGCAGGTAATTATGTTGCTGCAGTCAGCGAGACCCAGACCAAGAGAGAATACTGAAGCTGCTTTGGTGTATATCGAGCAGAACCATTCGGGGTCATATTTAGAATAGCCGTTGAATTCAACGCCGTCTTTTGTGGTTACGCCTGCATATGTTGCTGCGACATAGATTTCTCTTTTGCTTTCGATGTAGTGAAGGTCCTCAATGGTAAAGAACGCGTCAGCGCCGAGATTGAGAACACCGGGGATTTCTTCAGGAACGAAGGTAACGCATTTGTTCAGAAGACCCATGTCGGCTTTATATTTGGCGATGAATGACGAAGTCTGAGCTACAACGTAGCTGCCGTCTTCTCCTTTTGCACCTGTAATAGTCTCGGGGTCAAGACCCATGTTGTTGCCGATGACAACTTCGTCGGCAAATGTGCCGGCTACGTAGATGTAGGGGACGCGGGCGTTGTCGACTTCAATCGCTGTGATTGTTACTGCGCCTTTGAAGTTGACCGACCACTGTGCGACACCGTTGGCATCGTATTTGACGATATAGGCGCTTTTGCCTATGCCTTCGTATGTTGTGCCGTTGATTGATACTTCTTCCTTGTTGTACTGACCTGCGACGTAGGTGTTGCCTGCTGCGTCCATTTTGACGACGTTGCCGCTGTAGACAGCCTCGTTGTTTTCGAAGATGCCGTTGACTGAAGCGGTCCATTTAGAATCGGCGGCATACGAAGCCAGACCCATGCAGGAAGCTACGGTTAAGAGTAAAAATTTTTTCATAAGCTAAAATTTGAATTGATTTGAAAATATAAATTGCTTTTTCGATGCAAAAATATGAACTAATATCTTATTGTCAAAACTTTTGGCTGCTTAATTGGCGCAGTCGATGACATTTTGTCGTTTTTTTATCATCTCACGACGCTTGCCGGCTGCCAAAGTGTGGCTGCCGCAGCGCTCTGCGAAGGTGCTGTCTCAGCGCGTGAAATTTGCGCTGAGACATTTGACTTACCTTCGTGTATTCTGATGATATAAGGATGGAGCAGGTTTTTGTAGACTACCTTCATGCGGTTGTCATTGGTGGCGGGCATGCTAGTAAAGAGTTCAAGCACAATGCCTTCGACAATGAATGCTCCGCATGTGCCGTCGTCGACAAACTGAGCGACAGTGGCGATTTCGCCGCTGTCGATTTTTCCGTATTTGAATTCGCCGGTTACCGACACGAAGTCGACGAAAGTGATATAGCCTTCGGTGTTGCTCCACATACCGGTTGCGATGGGATATCTGCCGCCATTGCGGGTGTCATAGCCGCAGAGCTGGCCGCCGTTGATGCTGAGCGAGAAGTTCTCTTCGTTGTAACGGACGGGGATGTTGATGCCGAGCTCGTCGATAGTGATTTTGTAGGTGCCCTCCTTATCTTCATCTTCGGCCAGAACGGCATCGTAGTAGTACTGCTGATTGTCCTTGTTGTCGGTAAACACAAACATGTAGTCGCCTTCGAGGTCTCTGTAGAAGTCGCACTGCTTGACGGGAATCGAGCCTTCGTTGTCGCCGAACTTGTAGTTGACGAAGCCCTGACGGATGTGGCCGGTGCGGTTTCTTGTCACGGAGACTGTCAACTCGGCGGCCTTGTCGTCGTAGCTCGTCGAGATGAAGTCTTCCGAGGGCCAGAACTCGATGGGCAGATTGCTGTTGACCTTATATTTGAATGAGTGGGCCGAGTCGTTCGACTTGATGAGCTTGAGTCCGTCAATCTCGAAGTATGCGCCCGACTGTATCACTGAGATGTTGGTCTGGCGGCCGTCGGCGCTGATGGTCAGGGTGGCGGTGCGGCCTTCGAGCGAATTGTTCTGTGAGGTCTGAATGTTGACGGTGTTGCCCTCGACCGAGGTCGTGAGCCAGTCGCCGGCGTCGGTCTTGACGGTAACCGGGCCGGTAGCTTTGACGACTACCTTGCCCTGAGAGGCTACCGGGGGAAACGATGTGTCGTGGCTGACGACTTTGAGCGACTCGGTTGTCGGGTCGGACCAAACGGTGTTGTCGTCGCTGCACGATGTTGTTGCAGCCATGGCTGTCAGTGCGACAGCGGCGCTTATGATGAATTGCTTTATCATAGTTTATTGTTTCTTGACCAATGAGTTTACTGTTTCTTGATAAATGAGGTAATGTTGGTAAGACGAGCCAGATTGTTGGCGAAGGCCCACGGACGCTGTGCGTTGCCTGTCAGCACGTTGTCCTTGTAGACGCAGAGCAGGAACGAGTCGGTTGCAATCGGGGCGTAGTCGTTGGGAGTGACGAGATAAATACCGGGGTTGTCGGGGTCTTTCGTGATGTAGATGCCGGCTTCGGGTGCCTTGTCGAATCCGCCGCTGACTTTGTCCCATGCGTCGAGCCAAATCTCGCTGCCGTCCTCGAGTTCGCCGAGCTTCTGGCAGTTGAGCTCCATGCAGCCTCTGCGGTTGTGGTAGGTGGCGGTCAGAGGAACGTCCTTGACGATGCCGCGGACGGTGTAGGTGCGGAGGTCGTCGTTACATTCGACCGTGACGTTGAGCTTCTGCTCCTGCTGGCCGTAGTGAGCGATGAGGGTGTATTCGCCGGCGTATTCCTCGTAGAAGGCATATCTGTCGAGGACTTCCTTCTTGGCGGTCATCTTGAACTCGCCGCCTTTGTCGGTCTGGCCGGAGTAGACGACCGTCGACGAGTTGTAGCTGATTTCGGTCACTGACTGTCCGTTGATGACGATGGGGTTGAGGAAGCGCAGGCCGGTCGGGGTCGGCAGGTAGTAGGAGTCGGTCGACTCAGCCGCGCCGTTGTTGTCCCAAGTGAAGAACATGCGGCGCTTCACGAGGTCGGCCGTAGCCTCGAAAGGAGTTTCGCCCATATTGCCGTCGAGCTCTGTCAAGAAGAAGGTCTCGTTTGTGGCGAGGCACTCTTCGACGTAGTCGATAATGTCGCGGTTGAGGCGGTGGAGATAGATGGTGTTGCCCGTGCGGTTGCCGCGGAGGGTAATCAGGTCGGGCTTGATGTCCATAATCAGGAACTCGAAGTCACCGTCGCGGGCCTCGTAGTGGAGCGACGAGGGCGTGGCGAAATAGTGCATCAGGGTGTTGTAGGTGTCGAAGGAGAGTATCGGGCCGTTGTCGTCGGTCATCTTGTAGTAGGTGGTCTCTGACTGGCCCGGAGCGAGTTCGGCTGTTATAGTCACTTTTTCGGGCGTAAAGCTCATTGCATAGACCCATCCACCGTAGGCGATGTTGCGGTCGGGGTAGTAGTCCATGGCCCAGCCGTATTCTGCGCTGCAGAGCACTTCCTGGCATTCCTGAAGACGTTTGTCGAGGCGTGTCGAGGGGTCTTCGCTGAAGATGTCTTCCTGATTTTTGAGGCAGGATGACAGCGTTATCGACAGCAGGGCTGTCATGACAACTGCGGATAACTTATATAGTTGCATATCTGTTAGCTTTTTCAAAGTTATTATTGGATTGTGAGGTCGTAGAGGTCGATTTTTCCGTTGACGACGTCGGTCTGACGGCGCTGGAGCACACTGCGCAGATGGTCGATGTCGATGTTGAAATTGTCGTGCATATAGTTGCGTATGATTTCAAGCTTCTGAACGAGTGCTTTGCGTGCAGTGGCGTTGGTTGTCTCAAGAGTGGATTTCCACTTTTCCTCCGTGCGGGTCACATAGGTCGAGAGCATTTCGGCGAAGTCCTCAGAATAAGAATGCTGGGCATAGGCGGTGATGAAACCCCTGTCTACATAACCTGATGAGTATGGCGGTTCGCTCCACAAAGCGGCGACGTAGCCCGTGCCGGTAACGAACTGGTAGTCGCTGGGTATAGGCTTGGTCTGATTGAGAATGTGGGTACACTCGTGGTGGATAGTCTTGAAATAGTAGTGGTTCAGGGCTGTGACTGTCTGTATGTACTGCGTGAGGTAGTTCATGCCCGCGAGCAGAATTTTTCGTCCTTTTTCGGCTGTGCCCAACACGATAGTGCCGTTGTTGTAGTATTCCCATTCGCCTACAAGGTAGAACATTTTGGGGAAGTAGCGGCGTGTGAAGTCAGTTCCGCCGACTTCGTTGTAGGTTTCGATACACAGATATTTGATAAGGTGAGCCATGATGATGGCATCGCTGTAGCGTGCCGGAACGAGGTAAAAGCCGAAATCGCCTTCCACATCTTCGTAACGGAATTTGAAGTCGATGTTGTAGGGCTTATTGAAATTGTGTTGCAGCCATAGGTCGAGTTCGGTCGGCTCAGTGCGGTTTTCTTTGATGACAGACATAGAGGTGTCGGGCTCATCGGTTTCGCAGGCTGTGAATGCGATGCCCATGAGCATTGCGGCGGCTATATATTTATATTTTTTCATTTTTGACATGTTTTATTGTTCGGATTGAAAATAAGTGAGTGCTAATGAAATGCTTACCGCGGATTTGCTTCGAGTCCGGCAACGATGACGTCCTGCGGGAGCTGAACGACCCGTCGCAAATCGTCTTTGCTGAGGAAGTCGGTTTTCTTGAAGGGCTGGTTGCGTTCGTTCATCACGCGGCGCGGAATTTCGATGCCGTAGCGGTTGATGTCAAACCAGCGGAGGCCCTGATGGATGGTCTCGATGCGGCGGAACGACAGCAGGCACTGGAGCATGCTCTCCTGAACCGAGCCTTCGACATCGATTTCAAAAGCAGGATTGAGATGCTTTTTAAGTGTGCCCAACAAACCGTTGTCGTCGTAGTATGAGTAGTTTTTGCGTTTGTAGAAGTTGACGATGGCCTGCGGAGTGAGGTTGCTGTTGGTTCTGGCGGCGTTTTTCATCCACATTGTGAGGTCGGCGGCGGCTTCGTTGTATTGGCCGGTCATTATATATGCCTCAGCGCGGTTGAGAAGGGTTTCGTCGGTAGTCAGAACGGGAACTACGGTGTGGCGGATGCCGACGCCGGCGACAAGGTCGGTGTATTCGAACTTGAAGGCGGCTTTCCATAATATGAGCTTGTTACATTCGCTGCTTTCGTAGTAGTGAGTGCCCATGCGCAGGTTGGTGTAGTCGCCGAAAATGTTGTCGGCGTGGAGGTCTTCTGACGCTGCGAGCGAGAGGCTGTGGTTGTAGCGGCCGCAGAATTCAAACGGGCCGAATATGACGCCGAGGCTCGAATGGCCTGTGATGAGTAGGAGGTTGGCGTTTTCGGAGGCGTTGATATATGCGTCGGAGAAGGCCTGGTAGTTGGTGGTCATGTCTTCCATAGCCGCCCAGTTGCGGAGCATCGACGAGGGGTCTGAGCCGAGGCAGCGTGTTGCGGCCGAAATAGCGTTCTCCCACTGCTGGCTGTAGAGGTAGAAACGGGTTGCGAAAGCGTAGGCGGCCTTGATGTTGAAGTGATATTTAGGCACTGAGTAATAGGAGTCGCTGACGTAGGGCAGGGCTTCTTCGATGTCGGCCTGAATGTTTTTGTAGAAATCGGCGAGATTGCCTCGGTCGTATTTCGGGTTGAGGTCTTTCTCGGGCGCTTTCATGTAGGGGAGACCGAGATGCTGCTCGGCTTTGTCGGTCCAGGGCTGACAGAATATGCATCCGAGCATGAAGTGGTTGTAGGCGCGGCAGAGGAGAGCTTCGGCTCTGAGCTGACGGCCTTTTTCGGTCTCTGGCTTAGGTCCGAGGGCGTCGAGCGCCTCGTTGGCTGCCGCGATGCAGGAATAAGCTGTTTCCCAGAAAGTTTTCAGACAGGCGTTGTCGTTTTCGCTTTCGTCGCGCCAGTTGAAAGTGTCGTCATACCATCGTCCGGGCGAAGTTAGTTTTTCGCCGCAGTCGTCGGTGTTGTCCGACATGAGTTCGAGGGCTGTGCAGTATTCGTGGTCGAGGTAGGCCGAAGTAATCATTTTTTCGATTTTGTCTTCGGTGTCGAGCGTAGTGCGGTTGTCGGGCATGGTGTCGAGGAAGTCGTCACAGCCTGAGAGTGCGGTCGCAGTCAGAACGCAGATGAATGTATTGCGGATATATTGTTTCATGAGATTAATTCTTTAGAGCGTTAGAAACCGAGGTTGACAGTGAGGGTGAACTGCTTTGGCATAGGCGAAGCCACACCGCCGGTGTTGTAGAACTCGGGGTCTTGGCCGTTGAGTTTCTTGTCGGCGTAGATCAGGAACATGTTTGTGGCCTGAAGTTTGAACGAAGCCCGTT
>JAGAOW010000057.1 GCA_017889945.1 Muribaculaceae bacterium | reverse complement strand
GCAGTCGGGCCGAACATGACATGAACGGATTGATCAATATGGTTATCAGTCGGCTCGAGCGGCTTTCGATTGTCCTTGTCGACAGAATTGCCGGTACATTGCAGCCAAAGCCCATGACCAGAGGAATGAACGATTTTCCGTGCAGACCTATGCGGTGCATCACTTTATCCATTATGAAAGCGGCGCGGGCCATGTAGCCAGTATCTTCCATAAATGAAATGCAGAAATATAATATAAGTATATTCGGCAAAAACACTATGACTCCGCCGACACCGCCGATAATACCGTCGGAAATCAGTCCTTTGAGTATACCTTCGGGCATAAGATTGTTGACTAAATCGCTCAGCCACGACACCGCGCTGTCAATCCAATCCATCGGATACTGACCGACATAGAACGTGGTCCAGAAAATTAAGAACATTATCAGGAAGAACAGCGGAAAACCGAACAGACGATTGGTTACAAACGCATCGATAATCTTTGTCTTTGTGTTGGTCGCTTTCTGACCTGAAGTCATGGTTTCAGCCAGCGCACCGGCGATAAATCCGTATTTTTCGGCGGCGACAGTCTCTGTTATGTCCTCGTCTTTGATTGATTCGAGATTGCCTTTGAGTTCGTCACGAAGTACCAATATGCGCTCATAGTCGGGCGATATTTTTATCATATCCTCAATCTCACGGTCGCCTTCAAGAAGTTTGATGGCGATATAGCGCGGCGAGAAATGACGGCCTATATAGGCATCCGATTTTATGATGTCGATTAGCTTGCGCAGGGCTTTCTCGACATCAGACCCTAAGTTGACGTGAATATGACGCACACTTTGGTTGCGGTCCTCGTAAACTGATATTACCGTGTCGAAAAGCGTGTCTACTCCTTCATCTGTTTTGGCGACTATCGGCACCATAGGCACACCTATCATGTCGCCGAGCATCTTGTAGTCGAGCGTTGTGCCTTTGGCACGCAGTTCGTCATACATGTTCAGGGCGATGACCATGCTACGGTCCATGTCGATAAGCTCTGTCGTGAGATAGAGATTTCGTTCGAGGTTCGATGTGTCGACAACGTTTATGATCACGTCGGGCGTATTGTCATGAAGATAACGTCTGACATATCGCTCTTCGGGCGAATAGCTTGTCAGCGAGTAAGTGCCGGGAAGGTCAACGATTTTGAACGTATAGTCTTTGTAGTTGAAGTGCCCGGTTTTGGCGTCGACGGTCACACCGCTGTAATTGCCGACACGTTCGGTCATGCCCGAAACGATGTTGAACAGCGACGTTTTTCCGCAGTTGGGATTGCCGATCAGAGCCACATTGACCGTTCGATGCTCGCGCACTGCCACATCATCGCCATAAGCTTCTGAAGAGGTAGTCCCTGAGCCTTTGGATAGCATTGCATCGCTGTCGTCATCGACTTTGACAACTTCTATCAGCTGGGCTTCAGAGCGCCTGAGCGACACGTCATAGCCCATAATCGAATACTTGATCGGGTCTTTGAGCGGGGCATCGAGAATGACATCGACCTTGTGGCCTCTTACGAAGCCCATCTCTATTGCACGTTTCCGGAAAGCCCCATGCCCCAGTATTTTAATTACTACGCCGGTTTCGCCGGTTTTCAGATCTGATAGTCTCATTGTCGTAACCTTTGATTTTGCGACTGCAAATTTGCGAAAAAAATATGTGATAATAAAGATATTTGAGCCGAATTATTTATAATGGTTCTAAATAATGCGCTTCATATTCTTCCGCGTGTTTGTCGGTCAACGCGCTGATGTCTCAGCGACATTCACTTTTGACGTAATGGTGGTGGGCAAAGCATTCGTGAATCGAGTGGTCGACAATTAGATGACGTGTCGCCATCTCGGCGATTGCGGTCATTTCGTGAGAAACGAGTACGACAGTAGTGTGAGACCTGATTCCTCTGATGATTTCATAGAAACGGGCTTCAAATTGCTTGTCGATATAGCTCAGCGGCTCGTCGAGGATAAGGACTTCGGGCTGTGAGATGATGGCCCGGCCAAGGAGTGCGCGCTGGAGTTGTCCGCCCGAGAGCATGCCTATCGGCCTGTCGGCATGGTTTTCCATGCCTACGAGTTCGATAGTCGAACTGACTCGCTGCCGGCTTTCCTCTTTGCTTATGCCTCGGATGCCGAGAAGACCCGACGCTATGACTTCCTTCACGCTTATCGGGAAGTTGGCGTCAATCATATTTTTCTGAGGCAGATAGCCGATGCGCAACTGTCCCTCATTCGCCGTCGCATAGCCGACCGTACCTTTCCCCGGCTTGAGCAGACGCAGCATTATTCGCAGCAAAGTCGTTTTGCCGCCGCCGTTTGGACCTGTAATGGCAATGAAATCGCCGCGGCGCACATCGAGGCTGATGTTTTCGAGTATGCTCCGGCCTTCGCGGACAAGACTGATGTCGCGGAGCGAGATTATGACCGGTGCGTTGTTATTTTGCGAGTTCATCGGCAATCATATTTAGCTGCTCCATCCAGTCATAT
>JAGAOW010000056.1 GCA_017889945.1 Muribaculaceae bacterium | reverse complement strand
CCGTTATCGACACACGAGAACAACGAAACGTGATACGCAGCCGCATAGGCATCGAGCGTGAATGCAGGTGGATATATCACAATACCAACCTATATTTATTCGCCCGTGACCTTTATAAGAAGGACGGCCGCATCGTAGACTGGTTCCTGATTGACGAGGCCCAGTTCCTGACGGCCGCACAGGTCGACCAACTGGCCCGAATTGTCGACGACCTTGGAAGTAATGTGATTTGCTATGGGCTTAGAACTGATTTCCAGACGCACCTTTTCGAAGGTTCGAGGCGTTTGTTTGAAATTGCCGACACGATTGACGAGATAAAATCGACGTGTAACTGCGGTCACAAGACCATAGTAAACGCACGAATCGATGCCTCGGGCAATATAGTAGAAGAAGGCGATCAGGTAGAAATCGGCGGAGACGACCGCTATGTGGCCGTGTGTCGTAAATGCTGGCGTAACAAGAGGATAGAACAAGCACAGCGCTCGGTGTTACCCCTCGAATTCGAGGAAACGGAAGACTGCGAAATCGAAGCTGCCAACTAAGAATACAAACCTAAACCATAATACAGACATGATATTGACCACAGTGGATGAAGCTGCCCAATATAAAGGTATTTCAATCTACCTTGATGCAGCGATTGACTGGATTCAAGAACATTTTAACGATGAATTTGTTAAAGGAGTATATAGCATAGACTGTGCCGACGGTACGACTATGACAGTAAAATGCTCAGAGCCTGCCCTGCTCCCCACCGAGAAGGCCACACTTGAGGCTCACGAGCGTTTTATCGACATACAGATACCGCTCAAAGGCACCGAGGGCATGGGGTGGTCACCGATAAAGTCGCTCAAGCATGTTAGAGATGCTTACAACGAGGCTAAGGACGTGACATTCTATGGTGATGCCGCCCAATGCGTGTTCCCGGTCAAACACGGCCAGCTTGCTATCTTTTTCCCGGAAGACGCCCACGCGCCGAATATCGGCCTGGGTAACCATCGGAAGCTTGTAATAAAAGTGCCGGTCGTATGACCCTGCAGTTTACTCCGGCACGAATGTATAACTGAATTAATTGCATCATGCTTAGAGTTAAACACCTGATATTTATACTTATATCCGTGGCTGTGTGCGGCACTGCCGCTGCACGCGGCCACGGCTTCATGCACCAGCGGCTCGAACCAGAGACACTGCAGTACAGAGTGATGTTTAAATGGGGCCTAATCAATAAAAAGGCCGGGACGGCAACACTCAGTCTGACTCATGATGCAAAAAGATACAATGCCTGTATGTCGGCTAAGTCAGAGCCTTGGGCCGACCGTATATTCCGAGTACGCGATACCTTGAAGGGCCATATGACCTATAGCGACTTCACGCCGTTATATTATGAGAAAATTGCTCACGAAGGCAGCGAACACAAACACGATGTTGTGCGTTATGACTATTCGAACTCGTCGCTTGTCAAGGCCGACTGTACGCGGAAGGTATATAAGAAGGGCGAACTCAAAATTGATGAGCAAAGGCAGATGTCGTCGGAGGGCAAAGCTCTCGATATGCTTACCTCGTTCTACTTCATGCGTACTCTGCCTTTCGAGCAGTGGCGCCCCGGACATGTAGAGAGCGTAGATATATTCTCTGGGAAGCGCAAGGAACTGCTGTCGATTGTATATAGCGGCAAGGTCGACCTCGAAGTCAACGGAGTCGAACGCCCGGCATATAAAATAACATTCAAATTCACTTCGGGCGGCGGCAAAAAAACCTCGGACGACATGGAGGCATGGATTTCAGCCGATAATGCCCGTGTGCCTCTGCGACTCGAAGGCAAGCTGCCAGTTGGCAAGGTGCATTGTATACTTGACGAATAATCATGGCCGACAATTATCTTGAAAATAAAATGGAGGAATACCGGAAGGGGGCTGTACGAAAGCCCGAACGCCGTTCTCCTTCAGGCAACAAACCTCACACAGCCCTTATGCCCTGCGCACTGCGTGGGGCCTTTGTCATTGGCGATACGGCACTGTCACCTTTATTGAAGGCATGTGCCATGGCATTGCGCGACACATCGTGTCGCACGGCGTTTTGCTGTACTGACAAAGCTGCCGGAGCAACGACCGCACAGACTCTCGGATTGCAGTATTACCCGGTGCAAGACACCGGGTGTGCGACCGTAAGTGCTGCTGTTGACAAGGCTGGAGAAGCCTATGGCGCAATTGATGTGTTGGTTTACGAAGTGTCGGGCACCCTATATG